>DASPOW010000058.1:0-2767 GCA_035625855.1 Candidatus Methylomirabilota bacterium
GCACATCCGGGCCACGCAGCGCCGTGCCTCGAAAGACCTCAGTTCGAGCTCATTGAGGTAAACGACCTCGCGCCGTTCGCAAAAACTGCATTGCATGAGGAGCCGCGCCAGAGCTTCCGCGGCCTTCGCAGGCGACGGGAAATCAATGTCCCAGAAATCGCTGCGCGGCTCGCGCAAAGCCACGGCGTAAAGAAAGCCGTCGGAGTCGCGGTCGATTTCGGCCACAACGACGGCGCGAACGGTCTTCGATTCATGCTGGGCGAGGCTGCGCCTCAGGCTCAGAAGGTGCCCACCTTCCAGCTTCTCGGCGAGTTTGAAAACGGCGCCGCTCCTGCTGATCAGGAGCGTCTCCACGGACTGCGCCACCGTTTCTCCGCTGGCGTTCTCCCAGGAGACTTCCACCGGCACGCGAACTTGGACGCGGTCGCTTTGGCGAACACCTTCCGTTCGCGTCATAACGCCAGCGCTCGAAAGGGAAGCATGTCTACAAAACTAGCACGCTTTTCTGGCGCGCCCGCGCCAGCCCGCTTCGCGATTGCCCTTCTGGCCAAGGGCGGACGCGGCGAGACCTGTGCGAAGAAGCTTTTATGGGTGAACTGATCGAAATGGATCGCCTGACCGACGAAAGAAAACACCGCGCGAGCGAAGTGCGCGACCGCCGCTTCGCCATTCGCTTTCCCTTTGCTGCCGACGCCGAGATGCTGAGCCTGGAATCTGGGCAGAAAGCCAGCGGCGTCACCTCCGATATTTCCATGGGCGGCTGCTTTGTATGCTGCAGCAAGGCTCTGGCGGTGCGGGGACGTGTCCGCCTGACGTTGACGCTCAAGGGCAAGAAAGTCGAAGTGCTGGCCACCATCCGAGTGGTCAAGCCGCGCGTGGGTCTGGGTCTCGAATTCCTCGATTTGGATGCGAATTCCTGCGCCATCCTTTCGGGCTGGATCGAATCACTTCAGCGCAGCCGGCCTGTCGGCTCGCGTTGATCCGCAGCGGCCGCTGACGCTGCGAAGCGATCGCTGGGATTCCCTTTTGTGCACGCGGGCCGTTTTCCCGGTTCGTTCCAAAGAAAAGGTGATACGATTCAAATCACCCCCTTCCAGGCGTTCGTGCGGTTGAACCCCTCCGAATCGCATCGCCTCTGTCACGGCAGCTCCGCCAGCACGATTGACGGCCGCATCTTGCTGCCGGTGGTTTCTTGTGTGAACTCGCGCCCCCGCCGCGGAGGTTAGAGGGAGGCTCCTGACATGATGAGCGATACAAGAGCAACGGAAAGCGCGCCGCAGCCGGCTCGCGTGCTGGTGATTGCAAACTCGCAAACCGATTTCGAACTCCTTGTGCGGACTCTGCAAGCCGCGCGGCTGAAAGTGGATGGCCGCCTTGCCTCGGTCCGCGAGCAGTGTGAAGGAGCCCTGCGCGAAGGGGAGTTCGACGTTGTGCTGGCCGAGAACCATGCTGGCGGGTGGGGAGGAATGGACGCGGTCGCCGTTGTCCATGCTGTTCGGCCCGGCCTTCCCGTCATACTCATCACCGAGCCGCTGGGAGAGGAAAGGGCGGTCCTTTGCATGCGCAGCGGGCTCGCGGACTATGTCTGGAATACACGCCTGTACACCTTGGCGGATGCGGTCCGCCGTGTGATTGAGAATCGGCGCTCCGCCAGCGCTGGCCCCGCGCCCAATGACACGGCCGCCGAGGCCGAAAGGCGCTTTCAGTTGCTGGCCGACTCCATCGCGTCCGCGGTATTCATCTATCGCGGAACACAGTGTTGCTACACCAACCGGGCAGCGCAGACCATCACCGGCTACTCCGAGGAAGAGCTGCGGGCCCTGAATTCCTGGGACCTGGTTCACCCGGATTCCCGCGCCTCGGTCATTGAGCACGGCATGGCGCGTTTCCGAGATGGCGATGCGGCGACGCGCTACGAACTCAAGATTGTGACCAAAGACGGCCATGTGCGATGGCTCGACGTTACAACGGGAAGGATTGATTTTGACGGTCAACCCGCCGGGTTGCTGACGGGACTCGACATCACAGCGCGCAAACTGATGGAAACATCCGAACAGCATCAATCCTCACGCGACCCGCTCACGGGCCTGCTCAGCGTCAGCCAGATGCGCGCCATTTTTCAGTCGGAGGCGAAGCGCTCTGAGCGCACCGGTCGCTCGTTCTCGGTTGTGCTCCTCAAATTGCAGGGGCTGAAACACATCCACGAACGTTGGGGCTTTCCTGCAGGGGGGCGCGCATTGTGCAAGCTCTCCTTCGTCGTAGGCGCCGTGTGCCGTTCCGGGGATGCCGCGTGCCGGTTTGCCGACGACGAGTTTCTTCTCTTGTTGCCCGAGACCTCCTCGGCGGGCGCGCGCCACTTGGCGGCCCGCATCGGGCAGCGTCTCAACGCGGAGGAGTCAGATCCTCCTTTTTCCGTCTCCATGGGCTTGGCCGTGTTTCCGCAGCAGGGGCCGACCCTGGAGCATCTCGCGCGGGCTGCCGGCCTGAATTTCAGGACCCTCAATCGCCCGGCGGAAAAGGAAATTGCGAGCACCGCGTAAAGCCGGTTCGCAACCGAAGCTGGAACCCGTTCATGGCGCCGGCTGCGTCGTGCGCGAGGAGGCTTTGCTGCCACTCACGCCCGCCGAGTAAACGAGTTTTCTCTTACGGCAAATTATGGCGCAAAGCGAGGCCGCCCGCTTGTGGTCGCCTGCCGGAGCCGATACGCTTCTGGAAGGCCCTGTTTCAAGGGGCGCTCCCATGCCGGCCCTTCGCGCAAAGACATTTG
>DASPOW010000059.1:0-7704 GCA_035625855.1 Candidatus Methylomirabilota bacterium
CTTCCGGCGATCGGGTCGAGCTGCGAATGTCGCTCAACAACGACCAGATGACCTCCCTCATCAAACACAACACCTTCGCGCTGAAGATGTAGCCGCAGGTTCTCGACTGGGCGCTAGGCCCGGTGCGCCGACCGCGAAAGGTACTTGGTAAGACGCGTCACAGAAACTCCGCTCTGCGTTTCGTGCCGATGGACATCTACCCCTTGGAAACTCTGTGTCCGCGGATGGTTGGGTTCTTGCCTTAGGGTCCGCCTAACCTCCGCTTCGATGCGTTCTGCCGACCGCCAAATCCTGAGAACGATGGGGTCGCCTCCCGCGCACGTCTCGCGCACGGCCTCGCAAAACTGCGACACGCTTTCCTCGGGGCTGGCGGCTGATACGAACAGGTTTGCGGCCGCGACCGCGCCCGCGATCAGGCGGTGGTCGGCATCCAGGCGTATCTCCAGGTTTTGAACCTCAGCGTGCACGAGCATCCGCCAAGGGAACGTCACACGCTTCCCTGCAATCCGGGCAGTAATACAGCCCGTCCACGCACAAGCGGATACCTTCCTGGCCTTTGCAGATGGTGCAGTACCGGTCGCACCGGCAGTCGGTCTCGGGCTTGTCGCACTGGCTGCAGACCACGGGGCCCTGCATTTCCGCCTCCACGCCCACTGTACCTGACGCTTTCCGCGCGGGCAAGAAACCGGCCCGCGCTTGCGCGTAAAGATTCAAGCCGCGGCGCGGTGGCGTATAATCCTCCGCAACTGCTGCAGGAGGTTTCCCATGGCAAAAACCAAGCAATTCACGATTACGGTTCAGAACCAGCCCGGCGCGGCGGCGCAGGTCGCCAGGGCACTGGGCAATGCAAAGGTGAACATCCTCGCCCTTCTGGCCACTGCGCAGGGCGCGACCGCGACGATTCAGCTCGTCGCGGAAAACGCCGCGAAAGCCAAGAAGGCACTCGCCGCTGCCGGCATCGCCTGCACGGAGAGCACCGCGGAAGAGGTGACTCTGCCCAACAAGCCCGGAGCCCTCGCCGAGCGCCTGGAAAGGCTCGCCGCCAAAGGCGTGAACCTCGGTTCGCTCTGCGCCACCGCCGGGAAAGGCGGACGCGCCGCGACCGTCGTTTACACCGTTGAAGCCGCAGCCAAGGCCGCGACGGCCACGGCGTAGGGTCGTCGGGGCAGCGACGCCCGCTCCTGGCCGTGCCGGTCTGCATTGAGCATTCGCAGCTGCGGGTGTGTCGCGCCGCAAAGAGCCTTGTGGCGTTCGCCATTGGAATCTACCCGGCCGCACGGCTCGACAGACCATGCGATTTGCGCCATTTGGGCGGCTTTCTTGACTCGCCCCGGAGCGCGTGTTAGGTTCAAAATTCTTTGCGGAAAAATGGCATGGAACCCGTGAGTTCCTCTCCAACCCAACTTCGCAGGACCGCGCTGAACGCCATGCACCGGCGGATGGGCGCCAAGATGGTGAATTTTGGCGGCTGGGACATGCCTGTGGAATACCCGGCGACCGGCGGCCTGCTTGCCGAGCATCGCGCGGTGCGGACCGGCGTCGGTGTCTTCGACGTCAGCCACATGGGCGACATCCGCATCCGTTCCGGCCGCGCGCCCGGAGGAGCGTTGACCGCCGTCCAGCACATCAGCATGAACGACGCCTCGCAGCTGGCCATCGGCCAGGCGCACTACTCGGCGATGCTTTACCCCCAGGGGACATTCGTGGACGACGTCATCGTTCACCGCCTTGGCGAAGACGACTACCTCTTGGTCATCAATGCCGGTACCCGGGAAAAAGATGTCGCCTGGGTCAGGCAGAACACCCTCGCCTTCGACTGCACTGTCGAGAACCTGAGCGACGACTTCACGCAGCTCGCCATTCAGGGCCCTCGCGCGGAGGATGTCCTCCGCAAGCTCACGGATGCCAACCTCACCGCCGTCAGGAATTACTGGTTCACGCACGGCGCGGTGTGCGGGCTCAAACACACCCTCATCGCGCGCACCGGCTACACCGGCGAAGACGGATTCGAGATTTACGTCCCGTCCGATGCCGCCACCAGCGAAGCCGTCTGGAACCGCGTCCTCGAAGCGGGCAAGGAGTTCGGCATTCTCCCTTGTGGCCTCGGCGCCCGCAACACCCTTCGCCTCGAGGCAAAAATGGCCCTCTACGGCCACGAAATCAGCGACTGCATCAATGTCTGGGAAGCGGGTCTTGACCGCTTCTGCAAAATCGAAAAGGGCGATTTTCTGGGCCGTGCCGCGCTGCTTTCCGCAAAAGCCGCTGGGCTGACTCGCACCCTCGTGGGACTCGAGATGATCGAACGCGGCATTGCGCGCGACGGCTACCGCGTCTTCGACCAGGGCGGCGCGGAGATCGGCGTCGTCACCAGCGGCTCGCCCTCGCCCACCCTCTGCAAGAACATCGCGCTCGCCTACGTGCCTCCGGCGAACTCCGCCCTGGGCAGCGTCGTGCTCGTCGAAGTGCGCGGCCAGAGGCTCAAGGCCCAGGTTGTTTCGACGCCCTTTTACAAGCGCGCAAAGAAAGCCGCGGCGCCGGCGGCGGTTTCGCCCGTTGCCCGCACCGCATGAAGAGCCAAGGAGAATGAAATGGCCTATCCGGCGCAATACCGCTACACGAAAGAACACGAATGGGTCCACGCCCAGGGCGCGACCGCTACTGTCGGCATCACCGACTACGCGCAGCACGAATTGGGCGACGTCGTGTTCGTCGAGCTGCCTAAGCCCGGCGCGAAGACCGAAGCGGGCAAATCCTTCGGCACCGTTGAATCCGTGAAAGCCGTCAGCGAGATCTATGCTCCCGCCTCCGGCGAAGTCCTGGAAGCAAACACCGTCCTTGCCGACGCGCCCGAAAAAATCAATCAGGACCCCCACGGCGCCGCCTGGCTCATCAAGATTCGCGTCGCAAATCCCGCCGAGCTGAATTCCCTGATGGACGCGGCCGCCTACGAAGCCTACATCGCCGGGAAAGCCAAGGACGCCTCCGCCTGATGCGCTATCTGCCGAAAAGCCCGGCCGATCGCCAGGAAATGCTCGCTTCCATCGGAGCGAAATCCATCGAGGACCTTTTCTCCGGCATCCCGGAACGTTTCCGCCTCCGCGAAGCCCTTTCGCTTCCGGGACCGCTCTCCGAAGCCGAAATCATCCGCTATTTCGAGGACCGCGCCGCGGAAAACTCCCGCGGTTACACCAGCTTTCTCGGCGCCGGCGTCTATCGGCACCTTCGCTCCGTCGTCACGGATGTAATTCTCCAGCGCGGCGAATTCCTCACTTCCTATACTCCCTACCAGGCGGAGATCAGCCAGGGGACGCTGCAGGCCATCTTCGAGTTTCAGACCCTGATGTGCCAGCTCACCGGCCAGGAGGTCGCCAACGCCTCCATGTACGACGGCTCGACCGCAACCACCGAAGCCGTGCTTATGGCCGAGCGGGTCACTGGCCGCCGCCGCGTCCTCATCGCTCGTACCGTTCATCCTGAATACCGCCAGGTCCTTCGCACCTTCGCGAAGAACTCCGGCCTGATTGTCGAGGAACTCCCCTTCGACCCGGACGGCACGCTCAGCGCCTCCGCCATGGGCGCCGCCCTGAGAGACGACGTCTGTGCCGTCGTCGTGCAATCGCCGAATTTCTTTGGCTGCCTCGAACCCGTCGCGTCGCTCGCGGCGCAGGTGCAGCCCTCCGGCGCGCTGCTGGTGGTCGCCGTGACCGAAGGCGTTTCCCTCGGCGTCGTCCGGCCCCCGGCCGAGGCCGACATCGTCGCCCTCGAAGGGCAGAGTTTCGGCCTTCCTCCGAGCTATGGCGGTCCGTTCGTCGGCGTCCTCGCGTCGCGCGAAAAATACGTGCGCCAGATGCCCGGGCGCCTCGCCGGCCAGACGACGGACTCCCGGGGCCATCGCGGCTTCGTGCTTACTCTCGCCACGCGCGAGCAGCACATCCGCCGCGAGAAGGCCACTTCGAACATCTGCACCAACCAGGCGCTCTGCGCCCTGGCCGCGACCGTTCATATGTGCCTGCTCGGCAAGGAAGGGCTGCGCGAACTCGCCCACCAGAACCTCTCCAAAGCCCAATTCGCCCTGGAGGAGCTCACGAAGGTTCCGGGAGTCCGCCGCGTCTTTTCCGCGCCGTTCTTCAACGAGTTCGCTATCGAGCTGCCGCGCTCCGTCAAGCTCGTCAACGCCGCGCTGCTGCCCGAAAAGATCATCGGCCCGCTCGCGCTCGGCACCGATTACCCGGAGCTGACCAAGCGGGGGCTCGTGTGCGTTACCGAAACGACGTCCCGCGCGGAAATCGAGCGCTTCGCGGCGGCGCTGCGTCGCGTGCTGGAGCTGCCGGTCTAGGCCAGGAACTTGGGAATGAGCGACAGGATCAAGAAAGCCTCGCGTCACGTCAACCAGAGCGAAGGCTTGATCTTCGAGAAGTCCTCGCCGGGAAAGCGTGCCTTCGAGCTGCCTCCTCTCGATGTTCCGCCGGCCGACGCGGCTCGAGCGCTGGGGGCCCAGCATCGCTCGGGCGGCGTCGAGAACTTTCCCGAGGTCAGCGAAATCGAAGTCTTGCGCCACTTCACGCGGCTCTCTACCTGGAATTATGCGATTGACCTCGGCATGTACCCGCTGGGCTCCTGCACGATGAAGTACAACCCGCGCGTAAACGAATTCGTCGCGCGTCTCGACGGCATCGCCACCGAGCACCCCTATCAGCCGCAGTCCCTTTCGCAAGGCTGCCTCAAGATTCTGCGCCTGCTCGAAAAGTGCCTGCTCGAAATCACCGGGATGGACGCCATCACGCTCCAGCCGGCCGCCGGGGCTCACGGAGAACTCACCGGACTCCTGCTCATCCGCGCGTACCTCGAGAAGCAGGGGAACCCGCGCAAGAAAGTCCTCGTGCCGGACTCCGCGCACGGCACCAACCCCGCGACCGCGGTCATCGCCGGCTACGAGGTCGAAAACATCAGGTCCGATTCGCAGGGCCAGATTGATATCGCCGCGCTCCGCGACCAGGTCACCCCGGACGTCGCGGCGCTGATGCTCACCAACCCTTCGACGCTGGGCATCTTCGAGCAGCACATCCCCGAAATTGCCGAGACCCTTCACGCCAAAGGCGGTCTCCTCTACATGGACGGCGCGAACATGAACGCGCTTGCCGGCGTGGCGCGTCCCGGTGACTTCGGCGTGGATGTCATGCACCTGAACCTGCACAAGACCTTTTCCACGCCGCACGGGGGCGGCGGCCCCGGCGCGGGACCCGTCGCCACAAAGAGAATCCTGGAGCCGTTCCTCCCGGCGCCCGTGCTCGTCGAGAGCAAGGACGGCACGCTCGCGCTGAATCACCATCGCAAGGAATCCATCGGCCGCGTTCGCGCGTTCACCGGCAACTTCGGTGTGCTCGTTCGCGCCCTGGCCTACACGCTCGCCTATGGGCCCGGCATCCGCCAGGCGACCGAGGACGCGGTCCTGAACGCCAACTACATTCGCAAACACCTCGAGGGGGTCTACGACCTTCCCTATTCCCGGCCTTCCATGCACGAAGTCGTCTTCAGCGACGCCCGGCAAAAGAAAAACGGCGTGAGCACCATCGACATCGCCAAGCGCCTGATTGACTACGGCTTCCACCCGTACACGACCGCCTTTCCGCTGATTGTTCCCGGCGCGATGATGATCGAGCCGACCGAATCCGAATCGCGCGAGGAATGCGACCTTTTCATCGACGCCATGCGCGCCATCGCCGAAGAAGCCGCGAGCAATCCGGAACTCGTGAAAACGGCTCCGCACACCACTCGTGTCGGCCGGCTCGACGAAGTCGGCGCCGCGCGCAAACCCGTCCTTCGCTGGAAGCCTGCTACGCGCACCGAAGCGGCGGATTGACGCCGTCTCCGCGTTGAAAAGAAAAAAGGTCCGGGCAGCCCTTTTCAGGACTGCCCGGACCTCTCAGGGGGAGGAAAACTCTTTATCCGCGGTCTGGCTGCCGCAGCGTTCGCGGCGCAGGCTCCGGCGAAGATGCGCCGGCCGCCGCGTCCACGCTCTTTCCGCTGCGCGCCTGTGTGGCGCGCGTGATGGGCGGCGGCTCCGGCCTTCGCACCGGCAGCAGGGCATTCTCGCTTTCGCGCGTGAAAGAAAGCTGGTTGAGGCGCCCGTCCCGGTCGACGCAGATGAGGTCGCCGAGGCGCACCTGCTCGGTCGCCAGCAGGTTCGCCAGCGGGTACACCACGTGCCGCTCGATCGCCCTCTTCAAATGCCGCGCCCCGTACCGCGCGTCCGTCCCTTCCTCCAATAGAAATTCTCTCCCCGCCCCCGTCACCCGAAACAAAAATTGCCCCTTCGCCGTCTCCAGCACCCGCCGCTGTACCTGCCCCAACTCGATCTCCAGCACTTCCTCCAACTGCTCCCGCTGCAACGGATGAAACACCACCACCTTGTCCAAACGGTTCATGAACTCCGGCGAAAACTTCCGCCGCGCCGCTTCCACCGCCGTCCGCTCCACCTTCCCGTCCAAATCCCCCTGCGGCTTGTCCCCCGCCTGAATAAACCCGTACCCCCCGGCCATCAACTCCGTGATCTCACCCCCACCCAGGTTCGAAGTCAGAAAAATCACCGTCTGCGATAAATCTACCCGCCGGTTGTCCCCCAAAGTCAAAGTCGCCTTGTCCAGCATCCCCAACAGCAACTGCCACAGCGCATCCGACGCCTTCTCTATCTCGTCGAACAACAAAAAACTCAGCTTCAGCTTCTCCGTGTGGTACTTCCCCAACTCCTCCTGCGTGATCAGCGGATGCGTCTCCCGGTGCCCCAGATACCCCGGCGGCGAACCGATCAGCTTGGCAATCTCGTGCGAGTGCTGAAACTCCGCGCAGTCCACCTTGATCACCGCCCGCGCGTCCCCAAACAAAATCTCCGCCGCCGCTTCCACGATCCGCGTCTTCCCCGACCCTGTCGGCCCCAAAAACAGCAGGTTCCCCACCGGCCGCCCCGGAGAGTTCAGCCCCGCGCAGAACACCTGGTACAGGTCCACCAGCGCCTGCACCCCTTCCGCCTGTCCCACGATCTTCGACCGCAGCCCGGCCTCGAACTCGCGGGTTTCCCCGCTGCGAACGGTGGGATCCAGTTGCTGTCTCGCCGCCGATTTCATGCTCCCCCTCGACAAACCGCTCACTGGCACGCTGCCGCGTCTCACCAACCGGGTTCGTTTGAGATTGTGCATGGCGGGGACCAAAGCCGCGCGAAGCAGGCTCGTGCAGCAACGCCCGCGATTTCTGCGAGATACAAATGTTGCCGTTCTGGAAACCGTCTCACGGCGTGAGACGGTGTTTCATATCTGAGCAAAGACTCAGACGGCTGGAACACCCACCGCTGCGGGAATGGCCTGGCTGGCGGCTTGTTTAGCCTTTGTGATTGCGTTTCGCAGAGGGTGCTGTGGCTGGCGACGCCAACGGGACGCTTTTGGGCGCTGGCACTTCCGTCTTCAGGGGCTCGGCCGGAATGTCCTGCAATTGGCCGTCGCTCGGCTTGGCCGCCTGTTCCGCTTGAGCCAGGAGAGGCAGTTCCTTGCCAATCACCGCGCCTTCCGTCTCCCGCGTAAACGTAAGACTCCTCGTGTCCTTATCCCGATCCCGGTCGACGCAGATGAGGTCGCCGAGGCGCACCTGCTCGGTCGCCAGCAGGTTCGCCAGCGGGTACACCACGTGCCGCTCGATCGCCCTCTTCAAATGCCG
>DASPOW010000060.1:0-2536 GCA_035625855.1 Candidatus Methylomirabilota bacterium
GAGGCCCTCGGCCAGGTAGCGGGCATTCTCGTGGTCGCGGTGAAGCCGCTGGGGAGTCTCTTCGAGTGCGATAAGCCCTGCGGCGGCAAGGACTCCTGCCTGACGCATACCGCCGCCCAAAAGCTTGCGCGTGACCCGGGCCTTGTCGATGAACTCACGGGAACCGACCAGCATCGAGCCCACCGGCGCACCCAGCCCTTTCGATAGGCAAAACATCACCGAATCGAACGGTCGGGTGATATCGGCGACGCCGCGGCCGACAGCCACGGCGGCGTTGAAGATCCGCGCGCCGTCCAGATGCACGCGGAGGCCAGCCGCATGCGCGCGTTCGCAAATGTCGGCTGCGATTTCCGGCGGATAGACAGTGCCGCCATGCATGTTGTGCGTGTTTTCCAACTCGATCAACGCTGTTTGGGCGCGATAGTAGATCTGCGGCCGAATGTGAGGCGCGATCAGGTCCCAGGTGAGAATGCCGCCCGGCGCCGGGACCGTATTCGGGAGGCATCCCGCGATCGCCGAAATCCCAGCCATCTCGTAAAGGTAGATGTGCGCTTGCGCCTCGCAGATGACTTCGCTGCCGTGATGCGTCCAGATCTTGACGGCAGTGAGGTTTGCCATCGAGCCGGAGGGGAAATAGAGCGCAGCCTCGCGTTGGAAGATTTCCGCGGCGCGCGCCTGCAGGCGATTGACCGTCGGGTCTTCGGCGTACACATCATCACCGACTTCCGCTTCCGCCATGGCGCGCCGCATCGCGGGCGTCGGTCGCGTCACGGTATCGCTACGAAGATCAATCGGAAGCCCGGCCTCAGCAGACATGGCCAGGACATCATACCCGAGGCTGGATGAACTACCGAAGGTTTATCCGCTCAAACAAGCCGCAAGATTTTCTTGACCAGACGCCAGCGCTCAACCGGTTTCTAGGCGCGCTTGGCGGAATGCAGGGTGACGCTGCCGAAATTCCAAGAGGTGAAACGGGCGTCAGAAAAGCCGCACTTTTCCAACAGGAGAGAAAGGTCTGGCGGTGGTGGAAAGCGGGAAACGGACCTTGGCAGATAGGCGTATGCCTCGCGGTTGCCGGAAATGGCGGCGCCGATCAGCGGCAGAACGCTTTTGAAGTAGAAGCGAAACAGGCCGGCCATTAATCCAGACGAAGGCTCGGTGAATTCGAGGATGCCCACTTCCCCGCCTGGCTTCAGGACGCGGGCGCATTCGCGCAAACCCGCTTCGTAGTTGGCGAGATTGCGGAAGCCGAAAGCCATCGTAACCAGATCGAAATGCGCGTCGGGGAATGGGAGATGCATGGCGTCGGCCGCGGCAAAAAGAACTGATCGATGAGCGGCCTGAGCTTTTTTTTGTGCGCGCGTAAGCATGGGTTCAACGAAATCGGAGCCCAGAATCGGGCCTCGTGTGTCGCCCAGCGAGGCGGCGCGGACGCGATCGAGGGCAAAGGCCAGGTCGCCTGTACCGCAGCAAAGGTCCAAAACCCGAGCGGGGGGTTGGCCGAGGGCATGCCGGAATGCTCGGGCGGTGCGGCGCCGCCAGACGTGATCGAACGAAAACGAGAGCAGATGATTGAGAAAGTCGTAGCGCGGGACGATGCGCCCGAACATGTCCCGAACGTGGGCGGCCGCTTCGCTTTCCTCGTGCACGCCCTGCGGCCGACTGCCCGGGAGCGGGGGCTGTTTTGGCGGAGCGGTCACCCTAGCCGTGTTTCGTTCCTCCTGGTTTCATACACTCTCCCAATGGAGCTAGCCTACTTGATGGCTGCCTTTCTGACGAGGGGCAGTTCGGTGAAGGCGCGGGCGACCGTGGGCCATGGCACCTCCACGCCCCATCCCGTTTTGCCGATGCGTTTTGGTAGCACCCAGCGAACACGACCGCCGCGGGATTTCTTATCCGACGCCAGAATCGGCCGAAGCGAAGAGGCCCGCACGGGATCAAGCCGTGGCAGTGGGCCGACCGAAGCAATCAAACGAATGATCCGGGCCGCGTCATGGTCGGCGAGATGGCCCTGTGCGACGGCGAGAAGCGTCGCGCAGATCATCCCCCAGCCGATGGCTTCGCCGTGCAGAAAGCGGCGGTAGTTCGTCGCGGCTTCCAGGGCATGCCCAAGGGTGTGACCGAAATTGAGAATCTGGCGCAGGCCGCTTTCGCGTTCGTCCGCGCTTACAACGCGCGCCTTGATAGCGATCGAGCGCGTGATGATTCGGGCGAGCGCCCTTCGATCGCGGCGAAGAATCATGTCCAAGTGGTCCTCCAGGTACTGGAAGAGCCCGAGGTCCGCGATCACTCCATATTTGATCACCTCGTAGAGGCCGGAGCGGTATTCGCGATGCGGAAGGGTCCGCAAGAAAGCGGGGTCGGTGACCACAAGCTTCGGGGGATAGAACGCGCCCACAAGATTTTTGCCTTCCGGGAGATCCACGCCGGTTTTGCCTCCCACGGCACTGTCAACTTGCGCGACGACGGTGGTCGGGATGTGGACCAGACGCACGCCGCGCAAGTAGCTGGCGGCAGTGAAGCCAGCAACGTCGCC
>DASPOW010000061.1:0-2086 GCA_035625855.1 Candidatus Methylomirabilota bacterium
GAATCCGACACGCGGCCGGAGAATCGTTCCAGTCCCGGCTGTTCGAGCAGCGATGCCGCTGTCAAATCCAGCAGCCAGGATGCGACCACGCTCCCGCGGCGCCACACTTCAGTGACGTCGGCCAGGTTGAAGTCGTACTGGTAGTGGCCCGGCTCGCGGAGCGGCGTTGTTTCCGCATCCGTTTCCCGCGTGTGTTTTCCGGCGTTCGCGTGCTTCAGAATGTTCAAGCCCTCCGCGTACGCCGCCATCAGCCCGTACTCAATCCCGTTGTGCACCATTTTCACGAAGTGGCCCGCGCCAGCGGGCCCGCAGTGCAGGTATCCTTCCTCCGCAGTGCCTCCGGCCCGTTCACGCCCCGGCGTGCGCGAGGCGTTCCCGCGTCCCGGCGCAAGCGTCTTGAAAATCGCGTCGAGCCGATTCACTACGTCTTGTTCGCCGCCGATCATCTGGCAGTACCCGCGCTCGAGGCCCCACACGCCGCCGCTCGTGCCGACGTCCACGTAATGAATCCCGCGGGCCAGGAGTTCTTTCGCCCGCCGGATATCGTCAATGTAATAGGAGTTCCCGCCGTCAATGATCGTGTCGCCCTTTTCCAGTTTCGGCGCCAGTTCCGCGATCGTGGCGTCGACCACGCCCGCCGGGACCATCAGCCACACCGCCCTCGGTTGCGTGAGTTTCTTCACGAAGTCGTCGAGAGTGCTTGTGCCCGTCGGTCCTTCGCCGGCAAGCTGCTTCACCGCGTCCGCGCTGCGGTCGTACACGACGCACGGGTGCCCGCCGCGGGTCAGCCGGCGGACCATGTTGGCGCCCATGCGGCCGAGGCCGATCATTCCGAGTTGCATAGGGGCTTCGCTCCTTTTGCGACAAACCTCAGCCGCGGGAGAATCGCTCGAACTGCCGCAGTCCCGCCACCGGGTCCTTCCCGAGGTTGACGCGCAGCACGCGCCGGCCGCGCTGCACCAGGGCCTGGAAGTCGCCCAGCGCCTGCGCGCGAATCAACTGCCCGAAGGAATAGTCCGTTTCCGGGACCGGCAGGGCTTCCGCGGGTTCGTCCACGAACTGTACGAACAGGCCCGTGTTGGGCCCGCCCTTGTGGAGCTGCCCGGTCGAGTGCAGAAAGCGCGGGCCGTAGCCAAGCGTGGTTGCCAGCCGCGTCGCGTCGCGCAGCGTCTTTTGAAGGGATTCCAGCGCCGCGGTCGTCGCGGCGGTCGGGGCCAGGTACGCCTGGATGGAAATGTAATCTCCCGGCTTCGCTTTGCCTATCCAATCTCCGGCGGCGCGCTTCAATGCATCGGCATCAGATGCGCGCACGGGCTCCGCGCCGGCAACAGCCTGCGCCTGGCCCGCCATGGCCTGTCGTGCGAGCACTTTCGCCAGTTCGACGTCCGGCTGGTCGAATGGCTGGATCCCGAGCACCGCACCCGCCGCGGCAATCGCCACTTCCCAGCGGAAGAACTCCTGGCCCAGGTCCAGCGTTTCGCCGGCTTCGATGCGGATAACCGGATGGCCGGCCGCCTCTATCACTTTGAGTTTTGCCTCCTGATCCGGGTCAGAATCCCCAGCCGCGCGGGTGTAGACGAACACGCGGTCGCTGCTGCAAACTTCGGCGCCGCCGAGCGGCTCGCCTGCAACCGGGATGATGCCCCGCGCGTTCTTCCCCGTGCTTTCGGCAATCAACTGCTCGAGCCACGCGGGAAGGAGCGCGAACGTACGCGAGGTTACAAACGTCACTTTGTCGCGGCCTGCCTGCGCCAGTTCGCCCAGCACCGCGCCTAGCCTCAGACCGGGGTTATTCGGCGCAGGCACGCCCGCTCCGCAAGCGTTTGCCATCGCGCGCACAACCTCCAGCATCCGTTCGATGTCCACTCCGAGGAGCGCGGCGGGTACGAGTCCGAAGTGCGTCAAAGCGGAGTAGCGCCCGCCAACGTCGGGCACGGCCTCGAAAACGCGCCGGAAGTTGCGCTCCTTCGCTTCCTTCGCGAGAGTCGTAGCGGGATCGGTAATCGCCACGAAGTTCCGCGCGGCGTTCCCTGTTTTTTCGGCGACCCGCGCCCAGAAGTACTTCATGTAGGAATTGGGCTCGATC
>DASPOW010000062.1:0-2267 GCA_035625855.1 Candidatus Methylomirabilota bacterium
CATGACGATGAACGTGTAAGGCCTGGCAAGCGCGAGTTTTACGATCCACATAGGGTTCGGCGCCTAGTCCTTAGACACTTGAGAACCCGCGAACGGGTACTCGATTACGGCGAATTTCGCCCATGCCGCATTCAACAAGAATACCGCGTTTACCGTGTCGATTTCGAGGAGGCTTGCTCACGCAAGCTGAGCGCGCCGGCCACGCTTGAAGCAAGGCGAGCCCCCAACGGTTCCCACTCCCGCTCGCGCTGCTCCGGCGGGAGCTTCAGGTGAGCATCGATTGCCGCGCCCAATTCACGCAGCTCGGGAATGGGTTCGCCGCTCTCCAGGTGCCTCAGCAACAGGCGGTGGGCCTGCTTGCGCTCGATGACCTCGAGAGCGTCCAGCAGTTGGCGATGCGCCGTGCCCTCCCAGATAGCCAGGATCATGGCCTCGCGAAGAAGCCGCTCCGCACCGAACTCCTCGAGTACGCCGACCCCGCCGTGGACCTCCATGCACCATTTTGCCGTCTGGACCGCAAATTCCGCGGTCCAGTATTTCGCAAGGTGGGCGACCAGGCGAAAGAGGTGATAGCGGTCGGAATAGGGGCGCCGCTCCCGCCAAACCTCGTTGAGAAGAAAACCGGCTTCCCATGCGAGCGCGAAGGCCGCGCGCAGGTTCTCGATGCGTTCCTCAAACTGGCGCTGCAGCATGGGATGCTCAATAACGGGGCGGCCGAACGCGACGCGCGTTTCCGCGTACTGCGCGGCATCGGCAATGGCCCGCTGTGCGAGAGCTACGCTCCCAAAACTGTTCGCGACGCGGGAGATATTCAGAACTTCCAGGATCAGGTAAATGCCTTCCTCGGGGCCTCCCAGCAGGTAGCCCTCGCTCGCCCGCAGCTCAACTTCACCGGTGGGCACCGAACGCGTGGCGATTTTGTCTTTGAGGCGGCGAATCGTGTAGTTCAACTCGCCGTTTTCCCGCCGGCGCGGCACAAGAAACAGCGCCAGTCCCCGCACGCCCGGGGGCGCTCCCTTCGGGCGGGCGGCCACCACCGCAAGCTCTGCGCCGGCGTTGCTCGAAAAGTATTTGTCCCCGGTAAGCCGCCATGCACCGCCGTCGGGAACGGCGGTCGTTTCAACGCCCGCCCCGAGGTCCGAGCCGCCCTTGATCTCCGTCATCCAGGTCGCGCCTTGCCAGACCTCTTCGTCCTCGCGCAGCAATTTCGGGAGGAAACGCTCCCTGACCGCCGGCGCGCCGCACTTGCTCAGCGGAACAGCCGTCGAGAGCGACACGCCGTAAGGACACGTCACGCCGCAGTCATAGAACGACGTCACATAGAGGAGCGATAGGGACGGCAGAAGGGAGTTTTCTTTGAAGGCGCGCCAGATAACTCCGGCGCGGTACCCTTCGAGAAGCATGCGGCGGTAATCCGCCGGGTAAAGGATCTCATCCACGCGGCGACCGGCGGCGTCAAACATGCGGACCCACGGCGTTCCGGCGCGGTCCACCGTGGCGGAAATAGCTCGGCCTTCCCGCTCCCACCACCCCTCGTAGTCTTTCAACACGGATTCGCAGGAAATCGGGCCGGCCCTTTCGCGGAGGAAATGCGAGGGTGAACGTATCGAATCGAGTCGCATGCTCACGGCTCCAGGTTCATGCCCCGCGGCCATCATAGCAGCCCGCAAGGGGCCCCGGAGTATAATCCACCGGCTCATGGCGATTCCCCCCGGCACAAAGCTCGGCCCCTATGAAGTCCGCTCGCCGCTCGGCGGCGGGGGGATGGGAATCGTCTACGAGGCTGAAGATGCCCGCCTGGGGCGTCGCGTCGCCCTCAAGTTCCTCCCGGACGAATTCGCCAGGGACCCGCGAGCGCTGGAGCGCTTCCGCCGCGAAGCCAGGGCAGCGTCTGCGCTCAACCATCCGAGCATCTGCACCATTCACGAAATTGCGGAGCATGACGGACAGACCTTCATTGTCATGGAACTGCTGGAAGGCGAGACGCTTCGGCAGCGCCTTCAGCGCGGCCCGCTTAGCCTCGAAGAGACCTGTCTGCAAGGCATACAAATCACTGATGCACTCGACGCCGCCCACGAAAAAGGCATTTTGCATCGCGACATCAAGCCGGCGAACATTTTCATTACCCATCGCGGCCGCGCCAAGATTCTGGATTTTGGCCTGGCAAAAAGCATGCAGGCACCCTCGCTGGCAAGCTCCTCTTCTGCCTCCGCCTCGGAGCGCGCTGCCTCGGCTGAGACGATTCTCGACGATCCTTTGACCAGTCC
>DASPOW010000063.1:0-3281 GCA_035625855.1 Candidatus Methylomirabilota bacterium
TCGTGCCGAGCTGGTTGATGGGCATGGGCGTGCCGTGATAATCCACGCGGACCCCCTCGAGCAGAGCGACGTTGGCGCGGCCCGTGCGCACCGTGGCAAGGTCGTGGCGGAAATCTTCGACGGCTTTTTCCATGCGCGCGCGGGCCTGGGCGATCGCGTCCTTGGCGTTGGCAATCATGGTCATGTTGGCCTGCCTCGCTTCGCCGCGGCGAATCACTCCGCGGTTACGGTGGACCCGACGCGCTCGCCGAGCACGACCCTGCGAATATTCCCGCGCGCGGCCATGTTGAAGACCACGATGGGCATCTGATTGTCCATGCACAGCGAGATGGCGGTCGAATCCATCACCTGCAAACCCTGGTTCAGAACTTCCCGGTAGCTGATCCTGGAGAAGAACTTGGCGCCGCGGACTTTTTCCGGGTCGGCGTCGTAGATGCCGTCCACACGCGTGGCTTTCAGAATGACCTGGGCCTTGATTTCCATGGCGCGGAGCGCTGCGGCGGTGTCCGTCGAGAAGTACGGATTCCCGGTGCCCGCGGCGAAGATGACGATGCGACCCTTCTCCAGATGACGCGTCGCGCGGCGGCGGATGAAGGGCTCCGCGACCTGGTGCATTTCGATGGCGCTCATCAGGCGGGTGTGCACGCCCTGCTTTTCCAGGGCATCTTGCAAGGCCAGGCCGTTGATGACCGTGGCGAGCATGCCCATGTAATCGCCGGTGGCGCGGTCGATCTCGAAACCCTTCTGACGCGCGCCGCGAAAGATATTTCCACCGCCGACCATGACGGCGATTTCGACGCCGACCGCATGGACCTCTTTCAGTTCGGTAGCGATGGCGGCGACTGTCTCGCCGTGAATGCCGTAGCCCTGCGTCCCCTGAAGGGATTCACCGGAAAGTTTCAGGACAATCCGCTGGTAGGCGGGGGCAGTTTTGCGGACGTCTTTGCGCGCAGAGGCGCTGGCAGTCTTCATTCCTTGTCTCGCGGAGGCGCGACCCAGCCGGCGCAAAATCGCAGGCATTGTAACAAAGATTGGTTTGCGGGGGGCAAGCTATACGATCACGCCGAGACGGGAACCGGCGCAGCGGCCGAAGCGGAGCCCGCGGAGCCGCCGATCTCCCCTACCTTGAAGCGCACAAAGCGCCGCACCGTGATGTTCTCACCGAGTTTGGCGATTGCTTGCGTGACCATCTCGCCGACGGTCATGGATTCGTCCTTGATGAAGTGCTGCTCATAGAGGCACGTTTCCTCGTAGAACTTCTCCATCTTTCCGTTGACGATTTTCTCGATGACCGCTTCGGGCTTGCCGGTGGCGCGGGCCTGCTCGCGGTAAATCTCGCGCTCTTTCTCGAGCATGTCGGACGTCACGTCTTCCTTGCGGACGTAGCGCGGGTCAAGCGCGGCGATGTGCATGGCAATCTCGTGGCAAAGATGCTGGAAGGCGTCGGTGCGGGCGACGAAATCGGATTCGCAGTTGATCTCGACGATTACGCCGATCTTTCCTCCGGCATGAATATAGCTGCCCACCAGGCCCTCGCTCGCTTCGCGCTGGGCCTTCTTGGCCGCGGCGGCCTGACCTTTTTTGCGCAGGACGCTGATGGCCTTGTCGATGTCGCCGGCAGCTTCGACGAGGGCGGCGCGGCAATCACTGAAGCCCGCGCTGGTGCGTTCACGAAGTTCCTTCACAAGGTGCGCTGGTATCTGCATGGCTTCGGGTTTGCTGCTCATCCTCTTCTCTCAGTCTCTCTGGGGGGATTTGGCGCCGCGGGCCAGCGCAACCGCTACTTCTTGACTTCCTCGTCGCCCGGGGGAACCGTGAAGGCCGCTTCCGCGTCGGCTCCCGGTGTTTCGACAAAGTCGCCTTCGGGCTTTTCGTACTGCTCGTACGCGCTCGTGTCCACGTACTCCACCGGTTCGGCGGCAGGTTGATCCTCGGCCGCTTTTTGCTCGGCTACCTGCGACTGCTGGAAAGCAGCGTGGCCTTCGATCACCGACTCCGAGATCTTCGAGGTGAAGAGCTTGATAGCGCGCAGCGCGTCGTCGTTGCCCGGAATAATCCAGTCCACCAGGTCCGGATCGCAGTTGGTATCCACGACGGCGACGACCGGCACGCCCATGCGGCGCGCTTCCTTCACGGCAATCTCTTCCGCGTTCGAGTCGATCACGAACATGGCGTCGGGGAGCTGCGTCATGCCCTCGATGCCCTCCAGGTTCTGCTGGAGGTGCTTCATTTCGCGCTCCAGGCGCGCGCGCTCTTTCTTGGAGAGCTGCTCCATGCGGCCGTCTTCGATCATGGCCTTGAGCAGCTTGAGGCGGCGGATGGATTTCTGCAGCGTGGACCAGTTGGTCAGCGTGCCGCCGAGCAAGCGGTGGTTCACGAAGAAAGCCGAGCAGCGCCTGGCTTCCTCGGCGACGGCCTCCTGGGCCTGCCGCTTGGTGCCGACGAAAAGCACCGCTCTTCCCTGAGCTGTGAGGTCGCTGACAAACCGGCTGGCTTCGCGGAACATCTTGAGGGTCTTCTGCAGGTCAATGATGTGGATGCCATTGCGTTCGCCGAAAATGAATTCCTTCATCTTCGGGTTCCACCGCCGCGTCTGGTGACCGAAATGAACTCCGGCCTCCAGAAGCTCTTTCATCGTGATTTCAACCGCCAATTTTCCTCCTTAGCGAACAGCCGCTTGCAGCTTCGGCGAAACCGCGCCACCGCCGAGCGGCCTCTTGCCGGCTCCCTTGCCGGCCGCGAATTTGGCGGAGCGGCTCGCGCCGCGCCGCCATGCCCGTTTAGCGCTTCGTGAACTGGAAGCGCTTGCGCGCGCCCTTCTGCCCGTACTTCTTGCGCTCCTTCATGCGCGAGTCGCGCGTCAAGAAACCGTTTTTGCGCAGCGCTGGCCGCAGGTCCGGGTTATAACGCGCCAGCGCGCGGGAAAGCCCCATGCGCACCGCGCCGGACTGCCCGCCTGTCCCGCCGCCGTGCGCCGTCACCACCACGTCCACCTGGTCGTGGGTGTTGGTGAACTTCAGCGGCTCCGTCGCCGCGTGCTTCCACGCGTGATTCGGGAAGTACTGCTCGACCGTCCGGCCGTTCACCGTGTACTTGCCCGTGCCCGGGCGCACGAACACTCGCGCCACGGACTCTTTTCTCCGGCCCGTGCCGTGAAACCACGTCTTGCCCGCAAGGGGCGAACCCGCTGAACTCACCGCGCCTCCTCAAGACTCTGCGCCCGCTGGATTTCCTTCTGGGGAAGAAAACCACGACGTGCGGAAACTTCAACCCGGTCGCTT
>DASPOW010000064.1:0-3631 GCA_035625855.1 Candidatus Methylomirabilota bacterium
TCGTCGCGGAGGTGCTGCAATCCGCCGAGGCGATGAAGGCCGCAGTGACCCATCTCGAGCAGTTCATGGAGCACGCCGATTCGGCGAGCCGCGGGAAGATCGTCCTCGCGACAGTGAAGGGCGACGTTCACGACATCGGGAAGAACCTGGTCGAGATCATTTTCAAGAACAACGGCTACGCGGTGGTGAATCTGGGCATCAAGGTGCCGCCGGAAGACTTAATCCGGGCGTACCAGGAGCACCATCCGGACGCCATCGGGCTTTCCGGGCTGCTGGTAAAGAGCGCGCAGCAAATGGTGGTGACCGCGGGCGATTTGCGCGATGCAGGGATCGAGGTTCCGCTGCTGGTGGGCGGCGCGGCGCTCTCTGGGAAGTTCACGCGGCAGAAGATCGCGCCGAGTTACGGAAAAGCGGTCTGCTACGCGAAGGACGCGATGACCGGGCTGCGTTTGATGAACGAGCTGATGGATCCGGCCAAGCGCGGGGCCGTGCTGGAAGAACATAGCGCAGCAGCCAGCGCGGAAGGCGGCCGTCCGGGCGCGGCAGCGGCGACACAGGAACCGGAGGGGCGTTGCGCGCGCGTACGAACGGACCTGCCGATTCCACGGACGGCGTACGCGGAACGAAAGCTGCGGCTGGTGCCGGACCTGAAAGAAATCTGGAGCTACATCAACCCGTACATGTTGTACGGGCGACATCTGGGATTCCGGGGGGACTTCGAAAAACAGCTCGCGGCACGCGATCCGAAGGCCGTCGAGCTATTCGAGCAGATGGAAGGGGTAAGGCGGGAAGCGGCGGCGTTCCTGAAGATTCGAGCGGTGTGGCAGTTCTTCGAGGCAGAAGCCGAGGGCAACTCTATCCACTTGTTCGCGCCCGGGGCGAAGCAGCCGGTGCATACGTTCGCGTTCCGGCGTCAGCCGACAGGGGACCGGTTGTGCCTGGCGGACTACGTGCTGGCTCCGAAGAACGGTGAGAGGGATCACCTCGCCTTGTTCGTCGTGACTGCGGGCGAAGGCGTGCGCGAGCGCGCGGAAGCGACGAAAGCGGCGGGCTACTACTTCAAGTCACACGGAACACAGGCGCTGGCCATCGAGACGGCAGAGGCTTGCGCGGAGTGGCTGCACCGCCGGATTCGCGAAGACTGGGGCTTCCCGGACCCGCCGGGGATGACCATGCAGGAGCGGTTCACTTCGCGGTACCGGGGAAAGCGGTACAGCTTCGGCTACCCGGCCTGTCCCGACCTGGACGACCAGGCGGGAATCTGGAAGCTGCTTCGCCCGGAAGAAATCGGCGTGCAGCTTACCGAAGGGATGATGATGGATCCCGAGGCGAGCGTAAGCGCGCTGGTCTTTCACCACCCAGACTGCACCTATTTCAGCGTCGGCGAGGCGGCCGACCTCTCCTGAGCAAAAGCCGTGTGGAAACTCGGCCCAATCGGCACGTTGCGCGTCGTATTCTGAATCCATGGAAGAAGCGCGGGTGCTGATCGTTGGCGGGGGAGTTGTAGGGTGCGCGATCGCGCACGTTCTATCGGGCCAGTGGGATGATGTATTTGTGGCCGAAGAGCTGCCGCGACCGGGCATGGCCACGAGCACACGAAACAGCGGCGTCATCCATTCCGGACTGTACTACCCGAGAGGCTCGCTGAAGGCGATCCATTGCGTGGCGGGCAACCATCTCACGTATGAGTTCTGCGCGGCGCATGGAGTGCCGCACCGCAACACCGGCAAGCTGATCATCGCAACGACGGCGGAGGAGGCCGACGAGCTTGCCGAGCTGAAGCGCCGCGGAGAAGCAAACGGGGTCGAAGGGACGCGGCTGCTGGACGGCGCCGGAATCCGGCTTCGCGAGCCGCATGTGGCCGGGCTGGCGGCGCTGGAGGTTCCTTCAACGGGAATCTTGTCGCCGGAAGACCTGGTGAAGACCTATGCGCGGGTGGCCACGGAGCGAGGGGCGCACATCGTTACGCACGCGCGCGTGGAGGGCCTCGAGCCAAAGGGAGCGGCGATTCGTGTCTCGCTGCGGGTCGGCGATGGCGGTTCCGAGACGCGCGAAGTAATCGAGGCGCGATGCGTCATCAACGCCGCCGGACTCTGTTCCGATGAGATTGCGTCCATGCTGGGCAACTCCTCGTGGCGGATTTACCCGGTGCGCGGCGAATACTGCGAGGTCAGGGGCCAGCGCGCCGCGCTCATCAACGGCCTGGTGTACCCGCTGCCGCACGCGGACGGACTGAGCCTGGGGGCGCATTTCACAAGGACGCTCTGGGGAACGCTGCTCCTGGGGCCGACGGCGACCTACGTCTCCAGCAAGAAGGACTACGAACAGAACCGGCTGCCCGCGGCGGAGTTTGCGCGCAGAGCGAAGAGCTTGCTGCCGGAGATTCAGGAAAGCGATCTGCAGCTGGCGTATTCCGGCCTGAGACCCAAACTGCTGCCACCCGGAGCCAAGGGACCCGCAGACTTTGTGATCGAGCGCGACCGCCGAGTGCCGAATGCGATTCACCTGGTGGGTATCGAATCACCCGGGCTGACGGCCGCCCCGTCCATCGCGCGACAGGTTGCGAAAATGGCGGCCGAGGTGCTTGGCTAGGTGCCCGGCGCGGCAGTCAGCGCGGGGCCTCCGGTCCTCGGGTCCATCCTCTGGGCGAAACCGTTGCGCGAAAATGGCAAATGCACGGCCTTTCTTCGCGTGCGTTTGCATTGCCTGCCTGAGAACGTTCCCTGGTGGATCCGTTAGTCATTGAAAGATAAGGATTTACAGCGTCACGGCGCACCACTGACCCGGGCCGAGGTGGTAGTTGGCGTGCCGAGGTTTCCCCAGCAACGGGTGTACCCAATTCAACCCAGTGCTCCGGGGAGACCAACTTGCGGGCCTTCAACAGGTTGCTGTGCGCGATGCTCGTGCTTCTGGCAGCCGCCCTTGCTTCCCCCGCCCTGCGGGCGCAGAGCTTCGTACAGGGCAACTCGTCGGTCGCTCCATCGGCGACCACGGTGGTTGTCACGTACACGCAGGCGCAGGTTTCGGGCGACCTGAACATTGTGGTCGTCGGATGGAAAGACACGACCGCAACAGTCAGTTCCGTAACGGACACTGCCGGCAACACCTACACGCGCGCCGTGGGCCCGACGGTCCTTTCCGGCCAGCTTTCCCAATCGATCTACTTCGCCAAGAACATCGCGGCGGCGCCGGCTGCCTCCAACGCGGTCACGGTGACCTTCAGCGCTTCGGCTACCGCGCCGGATGTTCGCGTGCTTGAGTACAGCGGCCTCGACGCCAACAATCCCGTCGACGGCGCCGCCGGAGCGTCCGGAAACGGCTCGATCCCGGACAGCGGCGCCGCGGCCACCGGCAATCCCACGGATCTCCTCATCGGCGCGAGTACCTCGACGACTTCAACCTCCTCGGCCGGCGCAAGCTACAGCGCGCGCATGATCACCGCAAACGGCAACCTGGTCGAAGACCAGGCCGTCTCCACCGCAGGTTCTTACGACGCGACTTCCACTCTCTCTTCTCCCGGTTCGTGGGTCATGCAGATTGCCGCATTCAAGCTGGCCGGCGCGCCTCCCGCGCCGTCAGCGCCGGCGAACCTGACAGCCTCCGCCGTGTCCAGCTCGCAGATCAACTTGTC
>DASPOW010000065.1:0-8214 GCA_035625855.1 Candidatus Methylomirabilota bacterium
CTTCGACCAGGGCTTCCATGGCCAGCTCGCGTCCGAGAGCCAGCAGTTCCCGCAACCGCGCGTCGCTGAGCGCCGCCACGATCAGCAGGAAGCTGTCCGCATCGTTCGCGCGCGTCTCCCACACCTGCCACGGATCGAACACAAAATCCTTGCGCAGCACCGGCAGGCCTCCGTTCTTGCGCGCGTCGCGAAGATTCTTCAGCGAACCGCCGAAGAACTCCTCCTCCGTGAGCACCGAAAGCGCCGCTGCTCCGGCGCTTTCCAGAGCCCGGGCCAGCGCGACCGCGTCGAAATTCGGGCGAAGCACTCCGCGTGACGGCGACGCGGGCTTCAGTTCGGCAATGACGTTGAGCCCCTCCCGCCGGAGCGCGGCGGGAAAATCCCGCACCGGCGTCCCGTGCTTCGCTCCGTAGCGTAGCGCAGTTTCCGGCAGCACTTTCTTGCGGTGCTCGACGGAGGCGCGCCGCGCTTCCAGAATCCGGTCGAGGAACGTCCCTGCGTTTGTGCGGGCCATGGCAAGCAATCCAGCTATGCTAGGAGCCGCCTGGAGCGCTGTCAATTCCGCTCGGAAACGCGCCGCATGATCCGCGTGAAGCAAGCCTACGAAAAACCCGAAGCCGCAGACGGCTGCCGGGTTCTGGTGGACCGGCTTTGGCCGCGCAGGCTCGCCAGGAGTTCAGCGCACCTGGACCACTGGATGAAAGACGTGGTTCCGAGCAATGGCCTGCGCAAATGGTTTGCTCACGATCCCGTCAAGTGGTCCGAGTTTCAGAAGCGCTATCGGGCGGAGCTTGCGAAGAGCGCCGAACAACTTGCGGCGCTGAAGAGGCTGGCGAGAGAGTGCGGGACGCTGACGCTGCTCTACGGAGCCCGCGATGAAGCGCACAACCAAGCCGTCGTTCTCGCCGCCGTGCTGAAGGGCCGGAGCAGCGCCTGAGGCATCGCATCTCCGCCGATTCCGCAGGTTTTCTTGTTCTTGCCAAATTGGATGTTTCCTATCCGCCGCGTTCGATTAGCTTGAACCGCTCAAGAGAGGACTGAACGATGGACACCCGTACACTCGCGGCGAAGGCGGAACGCCTGCGCCAGTTGCACCACGGGCCGCACCTCCTCGTGCTGCCCAACGCCTGGGACGTCGCCAGCGCCCGCATCCTCGAAGAGATGGGCTTTCCCGCAATCGCCACCGGCAGCGCCGGCGTGGCCGCCGTCCTGGGTTACCCGGACGGCCAGCGCATCCCGCGGGGTGAAATGCTCGACATGGTGGCCCGCATCGCACGGGCGGTTCGCGTCCCCGTCACCGCGGACATGGAATCCGGCTACGGCACGACCGCGGAAGACGCGGCACGCCTCGCGAAGGAACTTATCGCCGCGGGCGCCGTCGGTCTGAACTACGAGGACGTGACCGGCGACAATGAAAGCTCGCACGTGGAACTCGGCCTGCAGACGGAGAAACTCCGCAAGTTGCGCGAGGCCTCGGACTCGCTGGGCGTTCCGCTGGTCATCAACGCTCGCACGGACATCTACCTGCTCCCGATCGGCCCGGAGTCCACGCGCTTCGAACGCACCGTCGAGCGCCTGCGCGCCTACCGCGAAGCCGGAGCGGATTGTCTGTTTGCGCCCGGCGTCGGCGACCCCGCGCTCATCGCACGACTTGTGCGAGCTCTGCAAGGGCCGCTGAACATCCTGGTTTCCGCGCCAGGCTGCCCTTCGCTCCCCGAACTCGAAAAACTCGGAGTCGCGCGCGCCAGCTTCGGCTCTTCGGCGATGCGCGCGGCGCTGGGCACTCTGCGGAGAGTCGCCAGGGAAGCCCTGGATACCGGCACATACAAGTGCCTGCGCGACGGCATCGTTCCCTACGACGAGCTGCAGCGCATCCTCGCCCGGCCGGCTTCCGCGTAGCTCTTCCCCGGCATTTGACCCGGCCCATTCCCGCACCGCGGAGGATAGCGGCTATACTTCTCCCCGATGCCGCGAAACGCGGGCCAGCTCGCCGTTCTCAACGAAGAGGTCATCGCCTGCCGCAAGTGTCCCCGCCTCGTGGCCTATCGCGAGAAGGTCTCTCGCGAGAAACGCCGCGCCTTTCGCGACTGGGAGTATTGGGGCCGCCCCGTGCCCGGCTTCGGCGACCCCGGTGCGGAATTGATGATTGTCGGGCTTGCGCCCGGCGCGCATGGCGCCAACCGCACCGGCAGGCCTTTCACCGGCGACCGCTCCGGCGACTTTCTCTACGGCGCGCTGCACCGGGCGGGTTTTGCCAACCTTCCGGTGGCGCGCCACCGGGACGACGGCCTCCGCCTGCTAAATGCTTATATCACCGCTGCGGCCCGCTGTGCTCCGCCGGGCAACAAGCCGCTCCCGGGCGAACTCCTCAACTGCCGCGGCTACCTTGTGCGAGAGTTGGAGATTCTCCAGCCCCGCGCGATTCTGGCGCTGGGGAAGATCGCCTGGGATGCCTACCTCGAAATTCTCAAGCAGCGCGGCGCGATTGCCTCGCGCGCTGCCCATCCCTTCTCCCATGGAGCCGTGGCGAAATTCCCTGCTCCAGCGCCGCGCCTGTTCGGCGTGTATCACCCCAGCCAGCAGAACACGCAGACCGGCAAGGTTACTCCGGCGATGTATGCGGCCGTGTTGCGGCAGATTCGGCGCTTTCTTGCCCACCCGTAGTGTTTCGAGGACAGTGCCAGGTTTGGCTGGCGCCACAAGTGCCGGGAAAACCGTCGCAAAACGCGCATCGTTCAAAACTCGTCCGCAACTAGGCTGCCCTGCAAGGGTTGATAGCGTCGAAACCACGCAGGCCCCAGTCCGCTGCGGTGTGTAAAGTGCTTGAACATGTCGGCTCCTCATGACGGAAATGGAGGAAACGTGATGACCAAAGGTCTTCGAATGTTCTTTCCTGCGGCGGCGCTCGCGTTGGGCGCGTTGGCGGTCTTGGCTCAGGAGCGGCCGCCGGAGCAGGGCGAGCACGGATCCGGCGCTTCTTCCGCCCGCTACGCCGTGGCGCCGGGTACCCGTTTTCTCGTAAGCACCGAGGAGGAAATGAACTCCGGACGCCTTGAAGAGAACCGGAAAATCAGAGTAAGGACGCTCGAACCGCTCGAGACCGCAAGCGGCCTCGTCGTTCCTCCCGGCGCCGAGATTCTCGGCCACGTAAGCCGCGTCGAGCCGGCCAAAGTCACCGGGCGCGCGCGCATATGGCTCACCTTCGATGAGATCCACACCCGCTTCGGCCGCCTGCCGATTGTGGCCGATGTGGTCGGAGTGCCCGGGGAGCATACCGTCAAGCAGGGCAGCAAGGAAGGAGAGATCGAGGCCCGCCAGAGCCGCGCGCAGGAGCAGGCTGAAGCCGCCGCGGCAGGCGCCATCCTGGGAGCGGCGGCCGGCAGCAATGCGGGCAAGGGTGCCAAAGGAACTGCCATCGGCGCGGCCCTCGGGGCCACCGCCGGATTCTTGGCTTCTTCCGGTTTGGGCCACGAACTCAACCTCCCAAAAGGTACCAAGTTCGAACTCGAACTGGAGCGGGCCCTCTACCTCAAATAAACGCAAGCAGATAGCGGCACGTATTTTTTACCCACCGCTTGGCTTTAGCAGAACCGCTTGCTAAATTGAATGCACCGGCCGGAAACGAGGCTTTGTGCATGGCGGAAGAGGCTAGAACAGCGCTGCGCCCGGTGGAAACCGCTGAACACCGCGACCGGGTGCTCATTGTCGAGGACGAAGAGAACTCCCGCAAAGGATACGAAGCGCTGCTGCAGCGCTGGGGCTGCGAAGTTCTGGGCGTCGGCAGCGCCGAGGACGCTCTTTCCAAATTCACCGCCTATCAGCCCGACGTTTTGATCGCCGACGTCGAGCTCCCCGGAATGAACGGGCTCGAGCTGATTGCTCAGCTCGGCGAAGAGCTTCGCGGCGTTCCCTCCATCATCATCACTGGAAAAGGAAGCGAGGAGCGCGCCGTCGCGGCCATCGAGGCCGGAGCGTTCTGGTACATCGAAAAGCCCCTCAAAGGCCCCGTTCTGCGCGCGCTGCTCGACCGCGCCCTGGGCAAAGCGCGCGACGCCCGGCAGCTCGCCTCTCTGCAGAGGCAGCTCCGCGAGGCGGGGCGGCTCGGCGACCTGGTCGGCTCCTCGAAGGCGATGCAGGAAGTCATGCGCATCGTGGAGATGGCTGCACCGAGTTCCGCCTCGGTTTTGATTACGGGAGAAACCGGCTCGGGAAAAGAAATCGTCGCGCGCACCATCCACAAGCTTTCCCCGCGCGCGGAAAACCCCTTCGTAGCCATCAACTGCTCGGCGATTCCTGAAACCCTGATGGAAAGCGAAATCTTCGGCCACGAGCGCGGCGCCTTCACCGGCGCGGCCGAGCGCCGCATCGGCTGCTTCGAGCTCGCCGATGCCGGCACGCTGTTGCTCGACGAAATCGGCGAAATGCCCGCGCCTACCCAGGCCAAGCTCCTGCGTGTCCTGGAAGACCGCAAGGTCCGCCGCCTCGGCAGCAAATCCGAAACGCCCGTGGACGTCCGCGTTCTTGCCGCGACCAACAAGGATCCGGAGCAGGCCGTCTCCAGCGGCAGCCTCCGCCAGGACCTGTACTTCCGCCTCAACGTCTTTCACATCCATCTACCGCCCCTGCGCGACCACAAGGAAGACATCCCTCCGCTCGTCGACTACATGCTCCGCGACATCAACGTCAAGCACGGCAGGCACGTCCGCGGCATCGGCGCCGACGTGCTCGACATCTTCATGAGCCACACCTGGCCGGGCAACATTCGCGAGCTGCGCAACGCCCTTGAACGCGCCGCCATCATGTGCGACCGCGACCTCATCGCGCGCGTCCACCTCCCCGGCGAATTCGGGAAGTCCGCCGTGAAAACCCCCGGCGACCTCTCCGGCGTTCGCTTCCCGGTGGGCACCACCGTGGACGCGGCCGAGCGCGAGCTCATCCTGCAAACCCTGCGCGCCACCGGCCACAACAAAACGCGCGCCGCCGAGCTGCTCGCCATCAGCTTGAAAACCCTCCACAACAAGCTCAAGGAGTACGGCACCGAACGCGCCGAAGCGGAATAGGCGCGCCGAGCAAGGCCATGCGGCTGAAGCAGCGCACAAAACTGACGCTGGTCATCACCGGTCTGGTGCTTCTCGTTGTGGTCGTCCTCTCCGGCGTTTTTGTGTTGCGCCTCACCGAGCAGGTCCTCACGCAGACCAACGACCACGCTAGAATCGTTGCCGAGCAGATTTTCAACCAGGCCAAACGCGCCCTCGAGGAAGCCGCGCGCCAGGGCCTTCGCCCCACTACCGGCAGCGCGGAGGACATCCACGACTACGTCCGCCACGCCTTTGAAGTGAACCCCAGCCTCCATGCCGAGATGGACGCCGCCCTCGGCTACTCCGTCGCCATCGACGAAGTCACCATCGCCGACGCCGACGGCATGGCTCTAGTCTCCAGCAATCCCGCCCTTCCCGGAACCTTCATCCCCCGCCGCGCCCTCTTCGTCCAGCTCCTCCAGTGGAATTTCTTCTCCAAGATGCGCGCCATCTACGGCCGCCAGCAGCCCTTTGAAGTGGACTACGCCTTCACCATGAGCGGGAAGCCCTACGGCGACGTCCGCGTGCGCATCTCCTCGGCCTTCCTTCGCAAGGAACTGAGCCCCGACCTCCGCTCCGCCGCCGGCATCGTCGCCGTCGCCCTGGTCATCTCCACGCTTCTCGCCGCCGCCGTCAGCGGCGCCGCGCTGCGCCCCCTCGCCGCCATCTCCGCCCAGCTCGATCGCATCTCCGCGGGCCAGTTCGATGCGCCCGTCCCACCCGCCGGCCCCGCCGCGGACACCGACGAAGTCAGCCAGGTCACCCGCAAAATCACCCAGGTGGGCCAGCAGTTGCGCGGCGTGCACGAAATCTTCAGCTCCCTCCGCGAAAACCTCGACCAGGTCATGGCCGGCCTCGAAGACGGCTTGCTTCTTTTCACCCGCGACTCCCGCGCCGTCATGGTCAGCCCCGCCGCGGGAAAATTACTGGGCGCGCCCTCGCGCGAATTCCTCGGCCGCCGCGTCGAAGACATCTTCCCCGCGGGCCACCCGCTCCGCGCCGCGCTCCAGCTCGACGACTCCCAGATGCTCCAGGAAGGCGCCGCGGAAGCTGAACTCGAAACGCCCGAAGGCCGCAAGCGCGTCGGGGTGACCGTCCAGGCCATTCAGGAGGACGGCGAGCGCATGGGCGCGCTCCTCACCCTGCGCGATCTCGACTCCATCGAGAACATCAACACCCAGTTGCAGGTCAGCGAACGCCTTGCCGCCCTCGGCCGCATCACCGCCGGCGTCGCCCACGAAGTCAAGAATCCCCTCAACTCCATGCGCCTCTGGCTCGAAAACCTCAAGGAATCCCTCCCCCGCGAGCAGGACACCGCCCGCGAAGCCGTCCGCATCCTGGACAAGGAAATCGATCGCCTCGACACCGTCGTCAAGCGCTTCCTCGACTTCACCCGCCCGATGGAAGTGCGCCTCGAGCCCACCCAGCTCGCGCAACTTCTCCAGGAAGTCCTTGAAGTCGCCAGGCCCCAGCTCCAGCGCGCCAACATCCGCGTCGCCCAGCTCCTCCCCATTGACGTCCCCGAGGTCTACGTGGACCGCGCCCTCCTCAAGCAGGCCGTCCTCAACCTCGTCCTCAACGGCGTCGAAGCCATGCCCAGCGGCGGCCAGCTTCGCCTCGTTCTCAGCCGCCGCGGCGAAATGGCCGAAATCTGCGTCGGCGACACCGGCCCGGGCATCCCGCCCGAAAATCGCCAGAAAATCTTTCAGCTCTTTTTCACCACGCGCCCCGGCGGCAGCGGCATCGGCCTCGCCAGCACCTTCCGCATCGTGCAGCTCCTGAACGGCTCGATCGATTTCACGTCCGAGGTTGGCCGCGGCACCACCTTCCTCATCGAACTGCCGCTGGCTTCCTGATGCCCGGACGCCTTCGCGAACGCTTCTTCGGAGAGCGCACTCCGCTCTTTGAATCGCTCGTCTTCCTCTTCTTCGCCGCGATAATGTCCGGCCACGGCGGATTGGGCCACGCCCACTGGCGCGCCACCGTGCTGCGCCCGCCGCGCATCCCCGCACGAGTTGCCGCGACGCCCGCAACTTCCACGCCTGCCGCGGACCCCCTTGCGGGATTGCCCCGCGCCCTTCCCGCGCGCTCGCGTCTGCCCTTCGCTCCCGGCTCGCCGCCGCCTCCCCTTCCCTAGAAACTGTGGAGTGCGGCGGCCTGACGCCGCTTTTCTTTTCCAGGGTCTGAGCCTCAGCAGGGGGACGGAGCTTTAGCTCCGACATTTCCGCATGCTTCAAAAAAAGCGGCTTTAGCCCCTGAGGCCTCTTTGCTACGCTAGAATCCCGCTGTGCCCACGGCAAAACCCTTCGACGCCGCCATCGCCGGCGGCGGTCTGATCGGCGCCGCAATCGCCTGGGAACTCGCCCGCGCCGGCCTCCACGTCGCTGTCTTCGACCGCGCCGAACCCGGCCGCGAAGCCTCCTGGGCCAGCGCGGGCATTCTCTCCCCCGCGCCGGAAAACCCCGCCATGCTTCCGCTCGTTCCCCTCGGCCTGACCAGCCTGCGCCTCTATCCCGAGTGGATCGCCAAGCTCGAAGCCGCCACCGGCCTCCCCACCGGCTATCGCACCAACGGGACCCTCGAAGTGCTTCTCGACCCGGACACCGCCGAAGCGCTTCCCGCCGTCGTCGCCCGGCATCGCTCGCTCGGCCTTGCCTGCGAGCTGCTTAGCCCCGCCGAAGCCCGCAAGCTCGAGCCCGCCCTCGGCGAAGCCGTCCATGCCGCCGCGCTTCGCCCCGAAGAAGCCTCCGTGGACCCGCGCCTGCTCACCGCCGCGGTCCTCGAAGCCGCCCGCCGCAGCGGCGTCGCCTTTTTCCCCGGCAGCGCCGTCCAGGCAATTTGGCGCGAGGCGGACAGGTGCGACGGTGTGGTCACCTCGGCTGGAAAGTTTTCCGCGAAAACGACGATCATCGCCGCGGGGTGCTTCTCCGCCGGGATCGAAGGCGCCGCCGCCTATGCCCCGGTGCGCCCCGCCAAGGGCCAGATGGTCGCGCTGCGCCCGCCCGGCCCGGCTATCAAGCGTGTCCTCTGGTCGGAACACATTTATCTCGTTCCGCGGACCGCTCTTCCCGGCGAAGGAGGCCGCATCCTCGCCGGCGCCACCGTCGAGTACACCGGCTTTGAGAAATCGGTCACG
>DASPOW010000066.1:0-4515 GCA_035625855.1 Candidatus Methylomirabilota bacterium
CGCGTCATTTCGGCAGGCTTTCCGGCCTGCTCGCCGTTACGCCAACCCTGAAGTCCGGTGACACCGGCATGAGCCTGGTGCGCTTCTACTACGACGTGGTGCGTGCAATTGGCGCAGTGGCCGGCCGGCGCCTCCCCGCCTTGGCCGCCTGGAGCCGCCGCGAGTGCGACGTCTGCGCCCGCTACGCTGCAGTGCAGATTGACCGCCGCCTTGCCGCCAACCTGGCTCTCTCCGCCGCCATCCGTTCCTGCTGACCTTTCTCCATTCGGGAATTCCAATCCATTGATTGGGTCCGGTCGCCTGTCCGCACTGCGCTGCTCAGGGCTGGACCCCTGCGGAAGATGGGATTGCGGTGCTAGCCGCGTTCTTGTAGACGACTCCGCCCTTCATCACGAAGACCACGCGCCGGACCGCGGCGATGTCCCGCAAGGGATCCCCGTCGAGCGCGATAATGTCCGCCTGCAGTCCCGGTGTGATCGAGCCGATCTGGTCCGCCATGCCCAGCGCTTCTGCTCCCAGGGAGTTGGCGGAGACCATCGCCGCCATCGGATCCACTCCGCCGTCCCGCACGCGATCGATAAACTCCTCCGCGTTTCGTCCATGCGCGCCAGCCACTGCGTCCGAGCCGAAGACCAGCTTTAATCCCGGAACCTTCACCGCGCGCCGCATGAACTCGTGGTACACGGGGAGCAGCTTTTCCATTGGCGCGAATCCTTCGAGAGTGGCCGGATAGCCCGGCGTGCCGGCAAACCGCTCCTTGTTGAGCAGGTAGTTCTCCCACACCAGGCCTGCCTGGGCATCGAGGTAGGTGCCCCTCGCCGCCATCAATTCCAGGTCCTCGTCCGTCGCGAGCACGCCGTGCTCGATCTCCGTGCATTCGGCAAGCGTCGCGGCGCGCACCGCCGCCCTGTACGCGTGCACCAGGGTGCGCAGACCCTGCTTCCTTGCTTCGTCGCAGGCCGCGTGCAGTTGCTCCTGCGAAAGCGTCAGATCAGGCCGACCCGGGCTCCACGCCGCGAAAATCTTGATCAGGTCCGCTCCAGCTTGCTTCTGTTTGCGAACAAAGGCGCGGATTTCGTCCGGGGTTCCGGTCTTTTCGCCCTGGCCGGTCAGGGGCTCTGCAGCGGTGAGGATGCGCGGCCCGGGCAGCGCGCCTCTCGCGATTGCATCGCGCAAAGGAATGTCGGCGGGCGACCCGACGCTTTGCACCGTCGTGAAACCGGCCATCAGGGTTACCCAGGCGTTCGAAGCGGTTTGATACGCGGCTTCTTCGGGAGTCCATCCTCCGCTTCCGTTCTTCCCGTCTTTGCCGAAACTCCAGGTGATGTGCACGTGGGCGTCAATCCAGCCCGGCAGCACCGTGAGACCGCTCAGGTCGTAATCGACGGGTGCGGCCTGGGCGTCGAGGGCGACGATCTTTCCGCCTTCGACGACGATGCGCGTGTTGCGCAGCTTCCCGCCCTTGCCGTCGAGCACCGTGGTTGCGCCGATGACGATTCGTTTTCCGGGAAGAGTCCGCGAGGTCACCGGCTGCCCGGGCCCGCAGACGGCGGCCACACAAAGCAAGAAGAACGAAGCCTTCACAGCTTTCATGGTTCCTTTGCGCCGCGGGAAACGGGCCTAGGCGAAGCGCACCTTCACGTCGGGGCGCTTCTCGAGGCGCACGGTGTCCACGAAGCGGACGTTCCGTTCTTCGTAGGTCAGGATCAAGGAGTGGGTGCGGATGCCTTCGCCGAAGAAGCGCACCCCGTTCAGCAGGCTCCCCTCCGTGACTCCCGTGCACGCGAAAATAATCTTCTTCCCCGGCGCGAGGTCGTCCGTGTCGTAAATGCGCTTGAAATCCTTCACGCCCATCTTCGCGAGCCGCTCCTCGTGCTCGGGCTTGCTGACAACCAGGCGAGCAAGGATCTGCCCGTTCAAGCAGCGCAAGGCCGCCGCGGTGAGCACGCCTTCGGGCGCGCCGCCGGTGCCCATCACCGCGTGCACGCCGGTGCCGACGACCGCCGCGGAGATTCCGGCGGAGAGGTCGCCGTCGCCGATGAGCTTGATGCGCGCTCCAGCAGCGCGGATGTCGTTGATGAGTTTTTCGTGGCGGGGCCGATCGAGCACGATGACGACGAGGTCTTCGATGTCGCGGTCGAGGCGTTTGGCAATGGCCTTGAGGTTGTCGAGCACGGGCGCGTCCAGCTCCACCGCTCCTTTGCACGAAGGGCCGACAATGATCTTTTCCATGTAGAGGTCCGGCGCGTGAAGCAGGCCGCCCTTTTCACTGGCGGCGAGGACTGCGATGGCGTTTGGCGCGCCGGTAGCGCAGAGGTTCGTCCCTTCGAGCGGGTCCACGGCGATATCCACCGCCGGGTAGAGTTCGTCTGGGTGGCGCACGCCGGCTCCGACTTTCTCGCCGATGAACAGCATGGGAGCTTCGTCGCGCTCGCCTTCGCCGATGACAATCGTGCCGTCCATCTTGACTTCGTCCATGGTCTTGCGCATGGCTTCGACCGCGACTTCGTCGGCCTTGTGGCGGTCACCGAAGCCCATGGTGCGCGCCGCGGCGATTGCGGCATTTTCCACGACGCGCAAAAACTGAAGACTGAGCTGCGATTCCATGAAGGCGCCTCCCTGGGGCCGCCCATGATAATCAAAGAAACGGGTCGCGTCGACAGGGGGACGCCAGGCCGCGCCGGCTAGGGCCTGGCGGCGGCGCGGTCGAACGGCTGGAGCGTGACGTTGACCAGGGCCGGGCTGTCGAATTCGGTTTGCTGGCCGGCCGTCTTTCCCGCGACAGGCAGGAGCCGCGCAGCGAGCGGTTTGTGCCACTTGAACGCGAGAGAAGCCATGTCGCCAATGATGAGCGAAAGCTGCTCTTCGGTGACATCGCCGGGCAGCGGAATGGTGTCGAGTCCGGTGCCGCACACGGCGGAATAGGAAAGCAGCGCATCGATGGAGATGCGTCCTTCGCTCCAGCGCTGTGCAAGGCGGGAATCTTCCAGAACAGGCACCATCAATCCGGAGTATCCGGTCTGCTTCACGCCGATGTTCTTCACCGCCGCCGTGATGGTCGCCGCCGCGGTGAGGGTGCCGCTCGAACCGAAGGGCTGCGCGGTCAAGCTTTCGATGGCCGCACCTATGGAGACATCCTTGTTCGGAGCGGGTGACAGGTCGATGCCCGCATAGGCCCAGCCGGTCTCGCGATCCAGGCGGTTGGCATGTTCCTGGATTTCGAAGGCCTGGCGGCTCAAGGAATCGACGAGCCGGCGGCCGGCCGTGGAGAGATCGGCCGCTCCGCGAAAGGCTTCCTGGACCACATTGGCGGATTCCAGCGCGATGGCGAACTGGTGGCCAAAACCAGCGCCATAGGCCGCGGGGAAAAAAGGCGTCAACGGCGGAACCATCGCGATGGCAGCGAAACCGAAGTTGCCCTGGCTGTGCTCGCTGTTGGAAAGCCTCTTCATAACGCGTGCGGCCGCGCCGACGGCGCCCCAGCGAACGCCGTCATCCCCGGCGACAACCACTGAGGCGTTAAGCCTCTTGGAGTTTTGCAGAATCTCGGCCAGAAGATCGGCTTCGCTCGCGGGCGAATCCGGCTGGAACATCGCCGGGCCAATTGCAGCGGCGAAGCCTTCTTTGTCGGCGACTGCGTCATATTGCTTGAAAAAAGCTACGGTTTGCTCGGGCGTAAGGCCACGGGTGTACTTCGGAAACGGCTGCGTGGCGATGCGAATCGTCTCGACCTGCCAGCCGCGGGATTCAAAGAGAGTCTTGGCGTACTTGAGGAACTTCGCCGCGTCCGCGATCTGCTGCTGCCAGGTAGACCGGTCGAGATTGACGAATACCGTGACCGCGCGAATCTTGGCTCTTTCCTTGGGCTGCCAGGATTCCTGAGCCGGAGCCCGGAAAGACAAAAACACGGGGAGCGACACGGCGCAGGCCATGACGAAAATCGCAAAGACCACACGAAAGAGAGAAACGCGGCGGGTTGCAGACCCAGAATGAACCATGGATTGCCCTCGCGGGCGGCGCGCCCGGCTCAGAAGAAAGCGGAAATGCCGGTGACGCGCTCGCCGATGACCAGCTTATGGATGTCGTTCGTGCCTTCGTACGTGAAGACGGACTCGAGATTGTTCATATGCCGCATGATGCAGTAGTCGTCCACGATGCCGTTGGCGCCGAGAATGTCGCGGGCTCTGCGGGCCGTCTCAAGCGCGATGCCGACGTTGTTCATCTTGAGCATGGAAATGTGCGACGGGTCCGCCTTGCCGTTGTCCTTGAGCCGGCCGACGTGCAGCGCCAGGAGCTGGCCCTTGGTGATTTCGGTAATCATCCAGGCGAGCTTTTCCTGGACAAGCTGGTGAGAGGCAATGGGCTTCCCGGCAAACTGCTTGCGTTGCTTGGCGTATTGCAGCGCGGTGTCATAGCAGGCCATGGCCGCGCCGATGGCGCCCCAGCCGATGCCGTAGCGCGCCTGGGTGAGGCAGCCGAGGGGGCCTTTCAACCCTTCGACGCCGGGGAGCAGAT
>DASPOW010000067.1:0-2744 GCA_035625855.1 Candidatus Methylomirabilota bacterium
CCCCGCAGCGCGTACACCGAATCGAGCTCATCTCGCTGGGCACCGAGGGAGAAGTCGCCAGTCGCCTGTCCAGCAGATCCAGAGCCCGCTTCGCGATGTGCTCTGCCGTCAGACCGAAGTACTGCACCAGTTCCCAGGGATTCCCGGAAACGCCAAAGCGATCCGCAACCCCGATCATGCTCAACTGCAATGGTTGGCGGAATCCCCTGCGGTGCTGCAGGATCGCGCCGGCAATGATGTTTCCGAACCCGCCAGTTTGATGTTCCTCGGCGGTAATCACAACATGAGTGTCTTCCGCCGCGCGAACGATTGTGTGTACGTCCAGAGGCTTTACGGTATGCACGTTCACGATGCGCGTTTCCAGGCCATACTCCTCTTTCAAGAGCCATGCGGCGCGCATGGCCTCCGGCACCATCGGGCCGCACGCGATGACTGCAATCTCCTCGCGTTCGTTGTGGTAACGCGTTCCAAGGACTGTGTCGAATGCGTCGGCGAACTTTGGCTTCTCTCCGCGATAGCGAATCACGTTGGCAACGCCGAACTCATACGGCGTGTCCGCGGAAGTGACAATCGGCGTAGCTTCGCGTGCGAAGCGCAGGTAACACGGCCCCTGCAGTGACAGCAGGGAATACATTGTAGCCTTTTCGGTTTCCGCTGAATCGCAAGGCACGACCACATTCATGTTCGGCAGAATGCTAGTCAGCGAGATTTCCTCGAGCGCCTGGTGCGTCGCACCGTCCGGGCCGACGGAAATCCCTCCATGGGCGCCGGCGATTTTCACGTTCAGATTCGAGTAGCAAATCGTGGTCCGGATCTGATCCCATGCGCGCCCGGAGGCGAATACGCCGTACGTTCCGGTAACAGGAATCAACCCTTCGCGGGCCAGTCCGGCAGCCACGCTCATCATGTTTTGTTCAGCGATGCCGACGCTGAAGACACGATTTTTCCGCTCCGGGTGCTTGGCCTCGAAATCGGTGATGCGGATCGAGCCGGAAATATCCGCGTGCAAAGTGAGCACGCGCGGATCTTCACCGGCGCGCTCCAGCCCGCGGCCGAATCCCATGCGCGTCGGATCCATCTCTACTTTCATGGACTCGCGCGTGTTCCACCAATATTCCCGCCCGAATTTTGGAATGCTCTCTTTTGCCTTGCGCGCGACTTCTTTGGCGTTCCCGGCGGCCCGCTGCAGCAGAGCTTCCGCGCGTGCGCGCGGAAATTCCGGCGTCACGAGTTCGTTCAGAGCCTTCTCGAACTGCTCTTTCTTTGGCGCGACCCCGTGCCAACTCGCTTCATTCTCCATGAACGAGACGCCCTTGCCCTTTACCGTCCGCGCAAGAATCACGGTCGGCCGTCCGGTCTCTCGACGCGCGCGCGCAAACGCATCGAGGATCTGCTGGATGTCGTGGCCATCAATTTCGATGACGTTCCAGGCAAACGCCGCGTACTTCTCCGCTAGCGGCTCCACGTTCATCACTTCCTTGACCCAGCCATCAATCTGCAGACGGTTCACGTCGACAATCGCGCACAGGTTGCCCAGCTTGTAGTGCCCTGCCGACATGGCTGCTTCCCAGATACTGCCTTCCTGCTGTTCCCCGTCTCCCATGATCACGTACACGCGGAAATCCGCGCCGCGCAGTTTTCCCGCCAACGCATTCCCGACTGCGGCGCCAAGTCCCTGACCGAGAGAGCCGCTCGAGACTTCCACGCCCGGCACCTTCAACCAATTGGGATGGCCTTCGAAGTTGGCGCCCAACTGCCGCAGAAGCACCACATCGTCCAGCGGAAAATATCCGGCGCGGCCCAGTGCCACATACAACGCAGGCGCTTTGTGCCCGGCTGACCAGAAGACGCGATCGCGCTCCGGCCAGTTCGGGTTGGTAGGATCGTGATTGAGTTCGTTCAGATAGAGCGCCGCGGCGATGTCCATTACGGAAAGCGTGCCGCCAGGGTGCCCCGAGCCCGCCGCGAAGATGCTCACGATATTCATCGCACGCATTTCGGCGGCGGCAGATTTGAGTTGCTCTGCGGTCAACCTCGGACCGCGTCGTTCGGGATTCGGACTCATGGAAAAAACTCCTTGGCCAAGCACTGAGCGAGATAACTCAGCCGCTGCGGGGATTTGCCCGGGTGGGCGCTGTGCGGTCCGCTTCATGCGGGCAGGCGCTCGCGGCGCTAGCTCATTAAAGCTAAACCCTTCAATAGGTTAGACGGGGCTTGCTTCACACGTCTGCCCCGCCCTTGCACTCCGGCCCGGGTAACCAAAAGCAGCTTAGGTTAGGTGGTGCACGACGAAGGCCAGAGAAGGGGGCGATTGGCAGCTAATTGCCGATGGGCCGCAAGCGGGCGGTAAAGTGCCTCAAAAAGGGAGCTTGATAAACTACTTCATAGCCGGGGATTTTGTCGCGCCGTCGCCAGACATCCAGGATTACTTCCACCACATATTCGATGTGGCTCTGCGTGTAGACACGCCGGGGAATCGCCAGGCGAACGAGATCCATCGTCGCGTGTTCGCCAAACATCAGCGAGCCGATTTCAACGGAGCGGATGCCGCCCTCAAGATACAGTTCCACGGCCAGCGCAACTCCAGGAAATTGCGAGACCGGAATGTGGGGCAGGAACGCGCGCGCATCAAGGTAGATCGCATGGCCACCAGGCGGCTGCACGATGGGCACGCCTTCGCTCGCGATGTGATTTCCTAGGAACGCTGTCGAGGCGATTCGGTATTTGAGATATTCCTCCTCGAG
>DASPOW010000068.1:0-3983 GCA_035625855.1 Candidatus Methylomirabilota bacterium
CACCTGGGCGCGGAAGTCCGCGACGCTCATTCCCGCGCCGATTTTCTTCTGCAGCGGGAGGCGCCGGGTCGAGGCGTCCACGACGCGCAACGCGCGGGCGTGCTCGATGCGCTGGGCAACCGCTCCCAGGGTCACGACGAGCTTGTCCATCACGAAGCCGGGATTGATGCCCGTGCCGACCAGCGCCACGCCCCAGTCTTTCGCCGCGGCGTCGAGGTTCGCGGCCAGTTCCGGATGCGTGCGGAAGGGGTAGGACAGCTCCTCGCAGGTGGAGATCACGCAGGACTCCGCTTCGAGGCAGGCGGTCAACTGGTCGATCACGGCGGGGAGCGAGGACGAGGTCGAGTGCAGCACGATGTCCGCGGCCTGCGCCAGAACGTCGCGCGCGTCGGCGGAGATCTTCACGCCCCAGGGAGCGTCCGGCGCGCCGGCCAATTCGCCCAGGTCGCGGCCCACCTTGGCGGGATCGGTGTCAATGCAGCCGCAGAGTTCGACGGCCTGTTTCTCGCGGGCCAGCCGCGCGATGGAGACTCCGATGGGACCGGCGCCATACTGGATGGCGCGAATTTTCTTTTTCACAGTTCTCTCCAGAAGAATCCTGCGGCGGGCGCTGGCCCGCCGGCCACTTTGCCGCCTGGAAAAACGCTTACGATAATGCAAATCGTCCACACAGGCAACCGCGAGGTTCGGCGCGCGCCGGCTGCGGAAAGAAGGCGGCGTGGCAGGGACGCTGTGCGCTACACTTCCGGTGCGCGCAAGAGCGCGAACCTACCCCGAAGGAATGATCGGCGCCCACAACCCCGCGCAAGCCGCGCGCGCCAGAGCGCTCATCGTGCTGCGATGGATCGCGGCGCTCGTAGTGCTTTACCTGCTGATTCATTTTTTGCCGTTTGCGCCGCTGCGCGCGGCGCTTTCGCGCGTTCCGGGGACGCGCTTTCTGCTGGCGCTTATCGCCTACCTCGCGGCGCACACGCTGGGCGTCGCCAAGTGGCGCATGGTGGTGAATACGGCGGGCGGGGAACTCGATTTCGCGACCAGCACGCAGTGCTACGCCGGGGGACTGTTCGGCACGCTGTTTCTGCCGTCGATCATCGGCGGCGACGTGGTGCGCCTGGCGGTGGGACTGCGGCGCAGCCCGCGGCCGGCTTCGGTGCTTGCGGGAAACATCGTGGACCGCTCGCTGGACGTCGCGGCACAGGGCGCACTGGCGCTCACGGGCCTCATCCTGCTGCCAGGCTCACTGCCGCCTGTCGCGCAGGCCGCGGCGCGGCACCTGGTGACGGCGTTCGTGGTGGTGCTGGCGATTCTGGCGGTGGCGGTTTTTCTGCTGCGCGGGGTGGTGTTTCGCAAACGCTCCATCCGCTTCCGGAGGAAGCTGGCGCATTTCCGCTACGGCTTGCGCAGCGTGGTCCGGCGGCCGCACGTCCTCCTGGTGGGTTGGTGCATGGGGATCGTGGTGCAGGGAACGTTTCTGTTTTTCAACGCGCTGCTGGCCGTCTCCTGCGGGCTAATTCTTCCGCTGCGGGCGTGGCTCTTCGCATGGCCGCTGGCGAAGGTCGCGGCGCTCGTGCCGGTGACGCAGGGAGGCATCGGCGTGCGCGAAGCGGCGCTGGTGGCGCTGCTCGCTCCGTTCGGCGCGCCGGGCGCGCTGGTGCTCGCGGCGGGCCTGGTGTGGGAGGGAGTGATTATTTCCGGCGGGCTTTTCGGCGGGCTGGTGGCGTTCCTGCTGCGCCGGACGCGGGAGCGGGAGGAGTCCGCGACCGGGTGACAGGAATTGCGCTTCGGGGACGGTTGCAGAGAGCCATTTACAGGGAACAAAAAAGGAGGTGAAAACCTTGCGGCTTTCACCTCCCGGGGTGGGGTGGGGTGTTGCTATCCACTCCCTCGGGTGGCGAACAGGCCTGCCCTGCCAGGCAGGAAAACATCCTCACTCGCGCATAGAACTTTTGCAGCGTCTCGAGGCTCACCACCAGAGGCTTGCTGTTGGCACTGCATATAGCACCGCGCCCGGCACGTGTCAATCGCAAATATGAGGACCTGGCGGGCTGGCTGTGAATGGACGGACTGGAAAGGTCTTACTTCTCGTGGCGGGTTTGCGCGATGGTACGGGCCTCAGGGTGCTTGGGGGTCCAGTCTTCGGGAGGGAAGGCCACGCGCCAAAAAGAGGGACGCGGCTCGGTAAACTCGATACCGACCTCGGCGCGGCCGGCGCGGTTGGGGCCAAGGAAAACGACGTGACATTCCTGCTCTTCCTCGGTGCGGTGATTTTTCAGGATGACCGAGGCGCCGCTGACGACTTTCCTGCGCAGCAGGACGAGACAGCCGTGCGCGCTGATGGCCAGCGTTTCGGTTTCTTCCTGGAAGTTTTCTCCGTCGGCGTCGGCGCCGCGGATGGTCACGGCGAGTTGCATCAGAACGCGCTGGCTGCGGCGCCGTGCGCTGTGACCGATCGACGGGTACGACTGGGCCATAAGCTCTTCCGTTCCCCTAACTCACTCGTTCCACTATACGCCGCCGAAACGCAAAGTCGAGTTGCTTCCGGACCGGCTGTTTCCAAAGGCGCCCCTGGGCGGAGAAGCGGCAGCGGTCAGACGCGCTGCTCGATCGGGGCGTACGAACGAACGTCGCTGCCGAGATAGACCTGCCGGGGACGGGCAATCTTCTGCTCCGGATCGAGCAGCATCTCCTCCCATTGCGCGATCCAGCCGGAAGTCCGCGGAATGGCAAAAAGCACAGGGAACATCGTCATGGGGAAACCCATGGACTGGTAAATGAGCCCGGTGTAGAAATCCACGTTGGGATAGAGCTTGCGCTTCACAAAGTATTCGTCTTCGAGGGCGATACGCTCGCATTCCAGGGCGATTTCAAGGAGAGGGTTCTTGCCCATCAGCTCGAAGACGTTGTACGCCGCCGCTTTGATAATCCGCGCGCGCGGGTCGTAGTTCTTGTACACCCGGTGACCGAATCCCATCAGGCGCACTTCGCCGGCTTTTACGCGCTTGATGTACTCGGGGACTTTCTGGACCGAGCCGATTTCCATCAGCATGCGCAACACTTCCTCGTTGGCGCCGCCGTGAAGCGGGCCGTAGAGGGCGGCGGTGGCCGCCGCGGTCGCGGAGTACGGGTCCACGTGGGAGCTGCCGACGTTGCGCATGGCGCTGGTCGAGCAATTCTGTTCGTGATCGGCGTGCAAAATGAAAAGGACATCGAGCACGCGTTCCAGCACCGGGTTGGGGTGATACTTCAGCTCCGTGGTGCGGAAGAGCATGTTCAGGAAATTCCCGGTGTAGCTCAGGTCGTTGTCGGGATAGGCGAACGGCATGCCCAGGCTGTGACGATAGGCGAAGGCGGCGAGAGTAGGCATCTTGCCGATGAGGCGCCAGGTCTGCTTCTTGCGGGACTCGGCGTTAAAGATTTCCTTGGCGTCCGGGTAGAAAGTGGAGAGCGCCGCGATGGTGGAAATCAGCATGCCCATGGGGTGGGCGTCGTAGTGAAACCCGTCGAGAAATGTCTTGATGCTTTCGTGGATGAAGGTGTGATGGGTGACGTGCCAGATCCAGTCGTCAAGCTGCGCCTTGGTGGGAAGCTCGCCATGGAGGAGGAGGTAGGCGGTTTCGAGGTAGGTGCTCTTCTCGGCCAGTTCCTCGATGGGGTAGCCACGGTAGCGAAGGATGCCGGCGTCGCCATCAATGAAAGTGATGCGGCTGATGCAAGAGGCGGTGTTATTGAAGGCCGGGTCGTAACTTATGGTCCCAAAATCGGCTCCCTGGACCTTGATCTGGCGGAGGTCCGTGGCGCGGATGGTCTCATTGGTGATGGGAACTTCGTAGGACTTTCCGGTGCGATTATCGGTGATGGAGAGGGTGTCGCGCGCGGCGCCGGCAGCCTCTGCGCTCTTGACGCGTGTCGGTGATTGAACAGGATTCATCGGCGTACCGTCGGGCGAGAGAAGAGCCCGCCTGTGTCCTCAACTCTACACCAAG
>DASPOW010000069.1:0-8662 GCA_035625855.1 Candidatus Methylomirabilota bacterium
GAGCCCGCGGAGTGTCCCGGGACGGCGTTCGCGAAGTCAACGGCGAGGCGGCCGCCGAGAAGGCGGAACGGCGCGCGAATGCCCACAGACGGAGCGAGAGGAACGCGCTGCATTCTTGCGGCAGTTTGCATGTACGCCTTCCGGAGGTGCCTAACCGCATTCAGCGGCGGAAAAGGTTAGCATAGGCGACGCTTCCATTCCAGAGGACACACGCCGAGAGTGGACACGGGCGCGGTAATCCGTCTAGAGTGGCGCGGCGATGGCGAAACTTGCGTTCACCGTGGAAGTCGAGGCGCCGCCAGATCGCGTGGGGGTCTTTTTCGTTCCCCAACGCATGCCGTATTGGTACGGTGCGGAGATGGAGGCGCATTTCACGATGCTTGCAGGCGCGGCCGATTTCACCCCCGGACAAAAAGTGGAGATCCGCGGGAACCTCCGGGGACGAGAAATGTCGTTGACGGCGGTTGTCGGCGAGTACCGGATGGCCAGTGTGCTGGAATGGCAGTTTCAGGACCGTTATGGCGTACGGGGGATGCAACGATGGGAGATTGCACCTCGGGGAGACGCATCCACGGTCCGCATGCGGGATGAGTACGAGCTTCCGGGCTGGCTCGGCCGCGTGGTTGACCGGCTGCTGACGCGGCACGCCGTAGCGCAACGCGACCGCGGCTATCTGGCGCGGCTGAAACGCCTCGCAGAACACAGGTGACCTGTTTGACGCCATCGAAGCCTACTCCAGGCGCTTCACCGGCGGCATCGACTGCGCCGGAATTCGGGCAAGGCCCGGCCCGAGACGACTCGCCAGCTGCCGTTTTCGGCAGACTTGGTGTGTACGTGGGCCTCGTTGTCAGCGCGTGGATCCTGTTGCGCATTCTTGTGGGCCTTGTCATCCCTCCCAGCGAATCGGGATTCTCCCGCCCGGCCCTGTTTTTCTCGGAAGCCGCCGGCGCTCTGGCTGTCTTTCTGCCGATTCCGTTGCTCTCCCGGCTGGAAAGGCGGAGAGCAGGGGAGTACGGCCTGCCCGCGTCTTCGGGCAGCGGCGCGCTCCTGGCACAGGGGGCGCTTGCGGGTTCGGCGGAAGCCGCCGCGCTGATGGGACTGATTGCCCTATGTGGCGGCTATTCCTTCGGGCCGGTGGCGATTCATGGCCTGGACTTGCTGAAGTGGTTTGCGTTCTGGCTGGCGTTTTTCGTTCTCGTCGGAGTCTCCGAGGAGTTTCTTTTTCGGGGTTACGCGCAGTACACGCTCGCGCGCGGCGTTGGATTCTGGCCCGCGGCGTTCGTGCTTTCCCTGGCTTTTGGAGTATTTCACTTGTGGAACGAGGGCGAGAACTGGGCGGGAGCAACGAGCGTCTTCTGCTACGGCCTGCTGATGTGTCTTTCCCTGCGCAGAACCGGCAGCCTCTGGTTCGCGGTGGCGGCGCACGCGGCGTTTGATTTCGGCGAGACCTTCCTGTTTTCTGTGCCGAACAGCGGCTTTGTCTTCGAAGGCCACCTTTCCGGAGCCGCATTGCACGGCCCGGACTGGCTGACCGGCGGAAGGGTCGGTCCGGAAGGCAGCGTTTTCTGTTTTGCCGTTATGGGAGCGATGGCCTGCGCGATTCATTTCATCTATCCCGCGAAGCGAGCGATGCCCGGAGCGCAATCGCAGAACGCGCAGTGAGGGGCGCGGAACGCGCCGTTTGACGCTAGGCCGCTTTTTTGGCGGGGGCCTTAAAGAGCTCCAGGGCTTTCTTGAGCGCCGGATCCTCCGGCGAGAGCGGCCGCGGCGCCGGAGCTTCCTTTGCGGCTCCGCCCGAGTCGTCATCCGCGGACTCGCTGTCGGTCGAATCCACAGCAGCCTGTACCGCTTCTGTCGGCACGACGCCCTCTTCCAGGATGGGCCTTCCGCCGGCGTTCAGATAATTCGCCACGGTCAGGAAAATCGCGGAGCCGTCGTCGAGGGTGATGAGCTTCTGCTCCGAAGCCAAGCCGAAGGTGCGCTCGCCCACGACGTCGCCGCGCTTGTTCGCGGAAATTGCCGCCGCGAAGACTTCCGCCGCCCCCGAGGTGGTCGAGGAGATGAGAACGGACACCGGGCCCTTCCAGACAACCTTGGCCGGATCGGCCGCGAAGTCCTGCCGCGATACCGTCTGCCCCTGTAGCGACGCCACGTTGCCGGAGCCGACAAACAGCCGCGCCAGCGCAATGGCTTCCGCCACGTCGCCGCGGCCGCAATCGCGAACGTCGAGAATCAACTTGTGGATACCTTCTTTTTCCGCGCGCGCGAGACGCTCGCGCACATCATCGGCACGACCAGGCGCGAAAGTCGGCAGGCGCAGGGCGAGAATGTCCGGATCAATCTTCTGACCCGTCATCCTGGGCGCAGGGACCTTCTCGCGGACCAGGTCCATTTCCTGTGGTTCGGCATGCCCGCGGCGAATCACGGAGGCCTTCACGCCGGTGCCGGGATCGCCGGAGAGCAGGTTCATGGCCTGTCCCACAGACATGTCCCGGGTGGTAAAGCCCGCGATGGACTCGAAGATGTCCGCGCTGCGCACGCCCGCTTTGGCGGCCGGGCTGTCCGGCAAAACGGATACCACGATGATGTAGCCGAAGCGCTTGCTCAGGTTCACGCCGGTTTCGCCCAGACCCGGTTTAGCGAGCTTTTGCTTGTATTCGCTGTACTCGCGCGGGGTGAGGTAGCTGGACTGGGCGTCGAGCGATTCGAGCAGCCCGTGGAGCGAACCCGCCGTGACCAAGTGCATGTTGGGCGTGTCCACGTAGTCCTGCTGAATCTTCTGGAGCACCTCGGAGTACACGGTTAGGGACCGGTACGATTTGTCGTCCGTGGTCTGGCCCAGGACGTGGCCCAGTCCGGCATAGCCGAGGATCAGCGCTGAGAGGACCAGCAGACTCGCCTTAAGAAAACGGTTCATGGGTTCCTTCGCTTTGGACAAAATCAAAGTATAACATTCCTCTCCGTGAGACGCCGCGAAAGTGTCGAAGGAAGCCTGCGCCGATGGAGTCGCCTCGCCGTTCCAGGCCTTGGCGTAAAGCTCGTGTGCTCGGGCGGCGGCCGTTGGCTGGATGCCACGCGAAAGAGGGCGACTGTTGTATCTTTGCAACACACCTCTGTGGCTGAGCCTTGATTTTGCTCGCATCTGATTGATACTAAAGTAGAAACCTAACGGTGTTCCTGGTCACAAGAATGCTATAGTAATACGCAGTTTCTGGGGGTTGGGTGGGAAATCAGACGACGATCAAGCGGGCCGTTGAGACCCAAGGCGTGGGTCTCCACACGGGCGTTGCGGTGCGGCTCCGCTTGGTTCCCGCCGCAGCCGACTCCGGAATCGTCTTTCGCCGCTCAGACCTGGACAACTTTCCGATCGAAGCTCATGGCTCCAATGTCGCGCGCGTCAGTTATGCGACCAGCTTGATGAAACAGGGTGTCTGGCTTTCCACCACCGAGCATCTCCTGGCGGCGCTCTACGCCTGCGGAATCGACAACGTGTTCGTGGACCTGGACGGGATGGAAGTACCGATCCTCGACGGGTCGGCGGAGCCGTTCATGGAGATGCTGGACCGCGCGGGTGTCCGGCAACTGCGGCGCCGGCGCCGGTATTTGCAGGTTCTGAAACCGGTCGAACTGGAAGAGCGCGACCCACAGGTTGCGGGCGAAGTCCGCCGAATCGGGGTTTACCCCGGCCGGGAATTTCGCCTGCGGTGTTACGTCGATTTCCGTCACCCGCTGGTGAGCGCGCAGCAGGTGGAGATGGCGGTCGAGCGGGAAACTTTCCGCGAGACGCTGTCCCGGGCACGGACGTTTTGTTTCGAGAGGGATATCCAGCCGCTGCGGTCAATGGGGCTGATCCGAGGCGGGTCGCTTGAGAACGCCATCGTTTTGACGTCGGACGGGGTAATGAACGGCCCCCTCCGCTATCCTGATGAATTCGGGAGACATAAGGCCCTAGACCTGATCGGCGACTTGGCCCTGCTGGGTCTTCCCCTGCTGGGAACGGTGGTCGCCCATCGCGCCGGGCACGCGATGCATACGCAGCTTGTGGCCAGCCTGCTCGCCGATCCGTCCGCCTGGCGGGTTACCACAGACGCTACGATGGCCGAGTCCGCCACTACGCAAGCAGATGCTTCGGGCCTGGTGGCTGCGTCGGCGGCCGATTAACGCGAAATTCCAGGAAGACTCCGCATTGCCAAAAGCCTTCCGCGTCCCGCACAATTGCGAAGAAGGCTGCCCGATCGTTCATGACCGCCTCTGACCTTGTCATCGTCATTCTGGCCGCGGGTAAAGGCACGCGGTTGCGCTCGAGCCAGGCCAAAGTGCTGCACCGCGCCGGCGGCCGGTCGCTGCTCGAAAGCGTGATCCGCGCCTGCGGCCCGCTGGGCGCGAAGAGGACGTGTGTGGTGGTCGGCCATCAGGCGGACGAGGTGACCGTCCTCGCCGAGGCTCTGGGAGCCGTGGCGGTCCTCCAGCAGCCGCAGCGCGGGACGGGGCATGCGCTGCTTGTGGCGCGCCGCGCGCTGGGCAACGCGAGAATCGCCCTGGTTGTTCCGGGGGACGCGCCGCTGATTCGCCCGGAAACGCTCAAGGCCCTGGTGAACACGCACCGCTCGGGCGGCGCCGCGGCGACGATGCTGACCGCGGTTCTCGCCGAACCTTCGGGCTACGGGCGCATTGTCCGCCGCTCGGAGACCGCCGTCGCCGCCATCGTGGAGGAATCGAAGCTGAGCGACGAGCAGCGCGCCATCAACGAAGTCAATTCCAGCATCTACTGCTTTTCGCTCGACAAGCTGTGGCCGGCGCTCTCCCGCGTGAAGCCCGACAACGCGCACCACGAACTTTACCTTACGGACACGATTGCCCAGCTCAGCGGGAACGGCGAAAAGGTGCTCGCGCAGGTGGCCGCCGACGCGCGCGAGGTTTTGGGCTGCAACACCCGCGCGGAGCTGGCCGAGGTGGACCGCATCTTCCGCGAGCGCAAGCGCGAGGCGCTGATGGCCGCGGGCGTCACGATCCAGCTCCCGGAGACGGTCATTGTCGATCCGGACGTGCAGGCGGGCGAGGACAGCATCCTCGAGCCGTGCGTGCAGCTCCTCGGTAGGACGCGGCTTGGCGCGCGCTGCGTGGTGCGAACGGGCAGCGTGCTGCACGATGCCATTCTGGGCGACGGGGTGACCATCGAGCCGCACTGCGTGATTGCCGGAAGCCGGGTGGACAGCGGCTGCATCCTGGGGCCGTTCGCGCGCCTGCGGCCGGGGAACCACCTGAAGGCCGGGGCGCGCATCGGCAATTTCGTCGAGCTGAAGAAGAGCGTGGTCGGCGAAGGCACCAAGGCCATGCACCTGAGCTATCTCGGCGACGCACGCATCGGCGCAAGGGCCAATATCGGCGCGGGCACGATTACCTGCAACTACGACGGGTTCAGCAAGCACCCCACGACCATCGGCAAGGGAGCGTTTATCGGGACGGATACGGCGCTGGTTGCGCCGGTGCGCGTCGGCGACGGCGCGTACGTCGGGGCGGGTTCCGTGATTACGGAGAACGTGCCAGCGGACGCGCTGGCGGTTGCGCGCGGGCGCCAGGCCAACATTCCCGGCTGGGCGGCCAAAAAACGCCGGGAACTCGCCGCGGCCCAGGCGAAGCAAAAACCCTCAAAACGCAAGAAGAACGGGCGCAAGGCCGCTCCGCGACGGCGTTCCAGCGCGCGCAAGAGCGCGCGGCGCCGCTAGGCTTCTGGAAGGTCCCACGCCGCGAGTGTACCCAGTGCTACGAGATGGTGGTCGAAGACAATTCCGGCCACCGCCGCGCCTTTTCCGTGGATTTCAGAATCCGCAGGGCGATGCGGCGTGAAGCGCGCAGCACGGCGCTGTGCTAAAATGCAGATTCCCCGAATGCGCGCGGGAGTCACAACGAGATGAAATTCGGTGTCGTCGTCTTTCCCGGCTCGAACTGCGACCACGACACCTTCCACGCCCTGGGCCAGGTTCTGCGCCAGCCCGTCGAGCTGCTCTGGCACCAGTCAAAGGACCTTGCGAACTGCGACGCGGTGATACTCCCCGGGGGATTCGCCTACGGCGATTACCTGCGCACGGGAGCGATTGCGCGCTTCGCCCCGGTGATGGATTCGGTGGCGAAGTTCGCGAAAAGCGGCGGGCTGGTGCTGGGCATCTGCAACGGCTTCCAGATTCTTCTCGAAGCGGGCCTGCTGCCCGGCGCGATGATTCGCAACGCGGGGCTGCGCTTCGTCTGCCGCCACGTTTACATCCGCGTCGAGCAGACGGACACTCCGTTTACGTGCGCGGCCCGGAAGGGCCAGATTCTGAAGGTGCCCATCGCGCACTCCGACGGCAACTACACCGCGGATACGGCCACGCTCGACGAACTGGAGCGCAATCGCCAGGTCATTTTCCGCTACACGACGCCGGAGGGCGCCAACGATGCAGCGGGCAATCCCAACGGCTCGATGCGCAACATCGCCGGGATTTGCAACCGGGAGCGCAACATCGCCGGGCTGATGCCGCACCCGGAGCGCGCCGTCGAGTCCGCGCTGGGCTCCGCCGACGGCCTGGTGGTTTTCCGCTCCATGGTGGAAGCGCTCATCGGCGCGGCGAAGGCCACGGCGTAGAGTCGCGTTGAACGCACCCATGGCCACTGCCAGCACGGAAATTCGAGTCACGCCGGCCATCGCGGCGGAGCATGGCCTATCGACGGAAGAGTACGCGCGCGTCCAACAGATCCTCGGCCGCGACCCCAACATCACCGAACTCGGCATCTTCAGCGTGATGTGGAGCGAGCACTGCTCGTACAAATCGAGCAAGGTGCACCTGAAGCGCCTGCCGACGCGCGGGAAGCTGGTCGTGCAGGGGCCGGGAGAGAACGCGGGCGTGGTGGACATCGGCGGGGGCCTGGTCGCGGCGTTCAAGATCGAGTCGCACAATCACCCCAGTTTCGTCGAGGCGTTTCAGGGCGCGGCGACCGGCGTCGGCGGCATCCTGCGCGACATTTTCACGATGGGCGCAAGGCCCATCGCGGTGCTGGACTCGCTGCGCTTTGGGCCGATCGTGAGCGGCGGCGGCGTGAGCGAAGCGGAGGCCGCGAGGAACCGCCGCATCCTGGACGGAGTCACCCGCGGCATCGGCTTCTACGGCAACTGCTTCGGCGTGCCTACGGTCGGCGGCGAAGTCGGCTTCGAGCCGTGCTACTCCGCGAACCCGCTGGTGAACGCGCTGGCGCTGGGCATCGCGCGCAAGGAAGAGCTGTTCTTCGCCCGCGCCCGCGGCGCCGGAAACCCCGTCATCTACGTGGGCGCGAAGACGGGACGCGACGGCATCCACGGCGCTTCGCTGCTTGCCTCCGCGGAGTTTACCGAGGAATCGCAGCAGAAGCGCCCCAACGTTCAGGTCGGCGATCCGTTCCTGGAGAAGCTGCTGCTCGAGGCGTGCCTTGAAGCCATGCACACCGGCGCCGTGGTGGCGATTCAGGACATGGGCGCGGCTGGTCTGACTTGCTCGACGTGCGAAATGGCGTCCCGCGGGGGGACGGGCATCGAGATCGACTTGGCGCGCGTGCCGCAGCGCGAGACCGGGATGACGCCGTACGAAATCATGCTGAGCGAATCACAGGAGCGCATGCTGCTGGTCGCCGAGCGCGGCCGCGAAGCGGAAGTGCTGGGTGTGTTCGCGAAGTGGGGGCTTGATGCGGTGGTAGTGGGAGAAGTGACGGAAGGCGGGCTGCTTCTCGTGCGCGACCGCGGCAAGGTCGTTGCGGAAATACCCGCGCATCCGCTGGCCGAGGAAGGGCCGGTGTACCGGCGGCCGCTCGCGCCGCCCGCGCCGCGCAGCGAGACGGAAGCCGACTGGTTCCGGTTCGCGCCCGCGGATGCGGACCTTACAGAGAATCTCCGCAGGCTGCTCGCCTCGCCGGCCGTGGCGTCGAAGCGCTGGATTACCGAGCAGTACGACACGATGGTGCGCACCAACACGCTCGACGGCCCGGGGGCCGCGGACGCCGCGGTCGTGCGCATCAAAGGCACGCCGCGGGCGCTGGCGCTTTCAACCGACGGCAACGGCCGCTGGTGCCGGCTCAATCCGCGGCTTGGAGCGATGCACGCCGTGGCCGAAGCGGCGCGCAACGTCGCCTGCACCGGCGCGCGGCCCACCGCGGCGACGAATTGCCTCAATTTCGGCAGCCCGGAAAAGCCGGAAGTGATGTGGCAGTTCAGCGAAGTGGTGGACGGCATCGCGGAAGCGTGCACCGCGTTTGGCGCGCCCATCACCGGCGGAAACGTCAGCTTCTACAACGAGACCCTGGGCAAATCCATTTATCCCACGCCGGTGATCGGCATGCTCGGCATACTCGATGATGCCTCGCGCGCCGTCGGCCAGGCTTTCCGGGCCGAAGGGGACGTCATTCTGCTGCTCGATGGGCTCGGGGAAGCGCGGTCTGCCGGCGACGCGCGGGAATTCTCATCGTCCGAATATGCGAAGACCATCGGCGGCATCGCCGCCGGCGAGCCGCCGGCCATCGACCTTGCCGCGGAAAAGCGGTTGCAGGACTGCCTTGTTGCGCTTGCCGCGGCGGGCGGGATTCGCTCCGCGCACGACTTGAGCGACGGCGGTCTTGCCGTCGCTGTGGCCGAATCCTGCTTCGGCGCGAGCGGCCTTGG
>DASPOW010000070.1:0-7347 GCA_035625855.1 Candidatus Methylomirabilota bacterium
CGACGTCGAGCAACTGGTGAACGAAAAACTCGGCGAGTGGTTTGACAAGCATTCGACCGTGGCGCGCCGGATTATTTCGAAGTGCATCGACGCGGCGCGGGCCCGCGAGGCCGCGCGCAAGGCCCGCGAGTTGACGCGACGGAAGTCCGCACTCGACTCGAGCGGACTGCCCGGAAAGCTGGCGGATTGCCAGGAACGCGACCCGGCGCGCTGCGAGCTGTTCATCGTGGAGGGCCCTTCGGCGGGCGGCTCGGCGAAGGAAGGGCGCGACCGGCGCTACCAGGCCATCCTGCCGCTGAAAGGCAAGATCCTCAACGTCGAGAAAGCGCGCTACGACAAGATGCTGGGCCACGAAGAGCTGCGGCTGATCATCACGGCCCTGGGCACGAGCATCGGCAAGGACGATTTCGATCCGTCGAAGCTGCGCTACCACAAGGTCATCCTGATGACCGACGCGGACGTGGACGGCAGCCACATCCGCACCCTGCTGCTGACGTTCTTCTTCCGGCACATGAAGGAGCTGATCGACCGCGAGCACATCTATATCGCGCAGCCGCCGCTCTACCGCGTGAAGCGCGGGAAGAGCGAGAAGTACATCCGGGACGAACGGGAGTTCGCGCGCGAGCTGATGAAGCGCGCCACGGAAGACCACGTGGTGAAGCCGAAAGAAGGCGGCGCGCTCGAGGGCGCGGGGTTGACGTCGTTCCTGCTGAACGTGCAGGAATACGAGGCGGTGGCGGCGAAGCTGGGGCGGAGACTGCGCGAGCCGGGCCTGGTGGGACCGCTGGCGGAAAGCGGGCTCGAGAAGAAAACCGACTTCGAGGACAAGAAGGCGCTCGAAAAAGTGCTGCGGGCCGTTGAAAAGGAGAAACTGAAACTCGAAGGCAAAATCGTCTTCGACGAAGAGCACAGCCTGTACGAGATTCAATTCGGGCCGCCGGGCAACCAGAAGATCAACTGGGCACTGGCTTCGCTGGCGGAGTACAAGAGGCTGAAGGCGCTGGCGAAACAGATCAGCGAGCACAACAACCCGCCGTTCGCGGTGTCGCGCAACGGCGACAAAGTGACCAAGGAAAAAGCGCAGGACGTTCTGAGCTACGTGATGGAAGACGCGAAGAAGGATTTCACCATCACGCGGTTCAAGGGCCTGGGCGAAATGAACCCCGAGCAACTCTGGGACACGACGATGAACGCGCAGACACGCACGCTGCTGAAGGTGAAGCTCGAGGACGTGGTCGAGGCCGAAAAGATCTTCACTACGCTGATGGGCGAAAACGTGGAAGACCGGCGCAAGTTCATCGAGGAAAACGCGCTGGAAGTCGTGAACCTGGATATTTAGCGACGGCGCGGGCGAGAGTGTGATTTACCAGCTGGGCTGGACGACGGAGCCGGGACTGAAAGGGCTGAGCGTCGGCGAGTTTCGGGCGACGCCGGCAGCGGAGCCGGACCACGAGCGCGGAGTGGCGGTGGAATTTGCCAGCGAAACCCAGCGCGACGAGTTTCTGCGGCGGATCGAGGCGCACTTCGCGGAGCGGCGGTTCACGAACGCGGGAGACGCGTTCGACGCGGTGAAGGCGTGGGTTTTGGAACGAGCAACTGCATAAGCAGATGCCAGCGGAAGTGCCCGAGGCGGGCAAGAACGATGCGGAGATGATTTCGGCCTGACAGGCGAGGGGAAATGGCGGACGAACAGAACACTTCGGTGATGCTGCCGGTAGACATCGAAGCCGAGATGCGCAAATCGTATCTCGACTACGCGATGAGCGTGATCATCGGGCGCGCGCTGCCGGACGTGCGCGACGGCCTGAAGCCGGTGCACCGGCGCATTCTCTACGGGATGTACGAGCTGGGGCTGACTTCGACGAAGCCCTACCGCAAATGCGCGAAGATTGTCGGCGAAGTGCTCGGCAAGTATCACCCGCACGGCGACGCGCCGGTGTACGACGCGCTTGTGCGCATGGCGCAAGACTTCAACATGCGCTACCCGCTGGTGGATGGCCAGGGCAATTTCGGTTCTGTCGACGGCGACATGCCCGCGGCGATGCGGTACACGGAAGCGCGCCTGGCAAAAATTGCCGAAGAGCTGCTGGCGGACATCGAGAAGGAGACCGTCGATTTCACCCCGAACTTCGACGAGACGGAACGCGAGCCCGTCGTTCTGCCCACGCGGATTCCCAACCTGCTGGTGAATGGCGCCTCCGGCATCGCGGTGGGCATGGCCACCAACATTCCACCGCACAACCTGCGCGAGGTCGTGGAAGCGACGGTGCTGATGATCGAAAAGCCCGAGACGACGCTCAAGGAAGTGATGAAGCTCGTGCCGGGGCCGGACTTTCCCACGGGAGGGTTCATCGCCGGGCGCGAAGGGATCGAGCAAGCGTATAAAGCGGGGCGCGGCAGCTTCACCATGCGCGCCAAGGCGGCCATCGAACAGACCGGCAAGGACCGCGAGAACATCGTCATCACGGAGATTCCGTACCAGGTGAACAAGGCGCGGCTCATCGAGCGCATCGCCGAGCTGGTGCAGACGAAAAAGATCGACGGCATCGGCGACGTCCGGGACGAATCCGACCGCGAGGGCATGCGCATTGTGGTGGAGATCAAGCGCGGCGAAGAGTCCCAGCTGATCCTGAACAATCTCTTCAAGCACACGCAGATGCAGGAATCCTTCGGGATGATCATGCTGGCGATCGTCGGCGGCCAGCCGAAAGAGATGGGGCTGGTGCAGTTCATCCGGCTTTTCATCGAGCACCGCCGCGACGTCGTCCTGCGCCGGACGCGCTTCGAACTGCGCAAGGCCCGGGAGCGCGAACACATCCTGACCGGCTTCCAGGTCGCGCTCGACCACCTGGACAACGTCATCCGCATCATCCGCGGGTCGGCCAACCGCGCCGAAGCCAGGGAGAACCTGCTGAAGTTTTTTTCAGAGACCGACATCACCATCACGGAGAGCGGCCGGGCGAAGAAAATCGAAGGCGTGAAGCTCGACGGGCGCAAGTACAAGCTCGGAGGAATCGAAGGCGAAACGGCGCGAGCGGCGACGGGCGGGCTGACGCCGGCGCAGGTGGACGCCATCCTCGAGCTGCAATTGCACCGCCTGACGCAGCTTTCGGTTGACGAAATCCTGAACGAATTGAAGAGCATTCGCGAGCGCATCGCTGAGCTGGAAGAGATCCTGTCCAGCGAGAAAAAGCTCAAGAGCGTGATGATCGGCGAACTGCGCGAAGTGCAGAAAACCTACGGCGACGAGCGGCGCACACAGATCGTGGACAAGGTGGACGAGATCAAGCTGGAGGACTTGATCGCTGACACGGACATGCTGATTACCGTGAGCCACGCCGGCTACATCAAACGCACTCCGGTGGAGATTTACCGGCACCAGTCGCGCGGCGGAAAGGGGCGTATCGGCGCGCGGACCAAGGAAGAGGACTTCGTCGAGCACCTGTTCATCGCGTCGGCGCACAGTTACATTCTTCTCTTCACCTCGAAGGGGCGGGTGTACTGGCTGAAGGTGTACGAAATTCCCGAGGCTGCGGCCGCGACGCGCGGCAAGGCCATCTCGAGCCTGGTAAAGTTCCAGGAGGACGAAAAGCTGACAGCGGTGGTGCAGGCGCGCAACCTCGAGGAAGAGGGGCGGTTCGTTTTTCAGGCCACGCGCAACGGCACGGTAAAGAAGTCGGCGCTGGTGGAGTTTTCCAACCCGCGTTCGACGGGAATCATCGCCATCAGCCTCGAGCCGAAAGACGAACTTATCGGGGTGGAGCTGACCGACGGCAAGAAGATGATTTTCCTGGCGAGCCACGAAGGGCAGGCGATTCTGTTCCGCGAGACGGAAGTACGCTCGATGGGCCGCGGCGCCGGGGGCGTCATCGGCATGGACCTGGAGAAGGACGACTACGTCGTCTCGATGGACGCGGTGCAGCCGGACTTCGAAATCATCGCCAAGGAACACAAGAAGACTTCGCAGAACCTCGAGGAACTGGAGAACGAGCACATCAAGGACTCGCTGACGTCGCTGATGCTGACCGTGGCGGAGAAGGGCTACGGCAAGCGCACGCCGCTGGCGGAGTACCGCATCACCTCGCGGGGCGGCAAGGGCGTGGTGAACATGAAGACCACGGAGCGCAACGGCTCGGTGGTGGCGGCCTTGCAGGTGACGGAGGAGTCCGACGTAATGATCATCACCGAGAACGGCAAGGTCATCCGGGTGCACGCGAACGAGATTCGCGAGGCGGGCCGGTCGACGCAGGGCGTGAGGCTATTGCGTCTCGAGGCCGAAGACAGCGTGGCCGCCGCCGCGGTGCTGCAGGAAGAAGGCGAAGAGGAAAAGAAGTAAGCGGCGCTCCGCAGCCCTGCTCAGCAGAACGCGTACAGCGCGGTTCCCTCCGGGTCTTCGAAGCAAACGGTTCGCGCGGGGAAACGGGCCTCGCCAAGCAGGCGGCGGAAATTCCCACGATAGGCGGCGAGGTGGGCGGCGGCAAGATGGCGCAAGTACGTTTCAGGCACGGCCATGAGCACGCGGGTCCCCGAGCCGATTCGCCCGCGGATGTAGCCCTCGGCGGCAAGCGCGTCGTAAGCGGCTTCCACCGTGTGGCGGGAGAGGCCGAGAAGGGCCGCCAGGGCGCGTGAAGAGGGCAAGCGGCCACCCGGATTCAATTCTCCGCGCAGGATGGCGCCGCGAAGCGCGTCATAGAGCTGGCGGTGAAGTGGAATGCCGCACCCGCGGGAGATCGCCATGCGCGGAATGCGGTTCGGCCATTGCGCGCGCTTGGGCATTAGACGGCCGCCTGCCCCGGAAGCGCGGCGTGCTCCCCGGCTTTGCGCCGGAGGAAGAAAATCCCGAGAAAAGCGACGGCACCGGCGATGACGCCGCCGAAAATGGCCGCAAGGCTCGTCAACACGGTTCTGGCGATCCTGGCGCCCACGCCGGAACCCACGGCTAGGACCGTTTCCGGTCCGCTTGCGTTTTCATAACGGCACGCGAATTTGTAGGTTCCATCCTCGGGCACCTCGAACTCCAGAGCAGAGCGGCCCGAACGGCCCGCCATCCGGTAGCTCGTCGTCATCCCTGGCTGCCTGAGGGGCACGATCTCCCCGCGAGCCGTGTTGAGCGTGCACTTCAGACCATTCACCTCGCCGGTCGCGTAGATTCTGCCGTTCACGACCGATTGTTGCTCGAGGAAAACGGTATAGGTCTGTCCGTGGACCAGGGAGAGTTCTGCTTCCCCGGGAGCGACAACCTGCACGAGCAGGCCGGTGAGGTGGAAGAGGCCTTGCCAGAGTACGACGCCGAAAATGGCCGCCCCCGCCAGCACGAAGATCAAAGGCAGGAGGTAATACGCCCTGCCGGGTCCGGGATTGGGTGAGCCGTCCATCGTGTCCGCCACAAAGACCGCCGCCGCGTGTAAATGGCCCTTGCCAGGCCGCGGCAAGTATTGCATAACCGCGACGAAACAGTGCGCGGGGAGGGAAACATGATTACCGGGGGAATCGCCACCGTGTTTGTCGCGGACATGGACCGGGCCGTGAAGTTCTACGCCGAACTTCTGGGGCTCGAGTTGCAGTACCGCTTCGGCAACCACTGGGCTTCGGTGAAAGCGCCGGGCGGGCTGGTGATCGGGCTGCATCCGGCGTCGGAGGACAACCCGGCGGGAAAGAGAGGCTCGATCACCATCGGGTTTTCGCTGGACGAGCCGCTCGAGGCCAGCGTGGAGCGCCTGCGGAAGAAAGGCGTGAGTTTCACCGGGCCGATCCTGGACGACAAGGAAGTGCGCTTCGCCTATTTCAGCGACGCCGACGGGAACGAGATGTACTTGAACGAGGTGAAGCAGGACTGGCGGAAATACGCGCCGGGAAGCAGCGCGGCGGCATGAGGAGCAAGCGATGAACTGGACGCGATTCCTGCTGGCGGTGGCGGCCTCGGGCGTGGCCGGGATGTTCACGGACTGGCTGTTTATGGGCGTGGTGTTCCACAAGAAATACGGCGAAACACCGGAGATCTGGCGCATCCGGCCGGGCCAGCCGGACGCGGGCTACATCGCGGCGTCCACCCTGCTGGGAGTGTTTTCCTGCGCGGCGCTGATTTTTCTTTGCATCTGGGCCGGCGCGCTGGGGTCGCTTTCGGGAGCACTGCGGGTGGCCGGACTGGCGTGGCTGGCGGCCCCGTTGCCGGTGGTGGCGTCGAACGTAGTTTGGACGAAGATGCATCCCTTGCTGGGCGTTTCGCACTCGCTGGGGTGGCTGGCGCGATTCGCGGTGACGGCGGCGATTGCGGCCTGGCTGATGGGTTAGGCAGGGCCATGACGCCAAAGACAAGCACCACCAGCACATCCATACGGAAATAACCGCCGGGGCCCCGGATGCGCTAGAATCCCGCGCCATGAAAAAGCGGAGAAAGAGCAAGCGGCCGGCCAGGCGCCGGGCGGCGAGCAAAACGGGAAAGCTGCCTAAGGGAGCGGTGACGCAGACGGTCGTGCTGCGGGCGCGCGAAGGGCAGGAGACGCTGCTGGAGGCGGAACTGCGCGCGCTGGTGATTCCCTCGCGGCGCGAGGAAGGCTGCCTCCGGTTCGATCTGCACCGGGCGGAAGAGCAGCCGGGGACGTTTCTACTGCACGAGGTGTGGGCCAGCCACGAGGCTCACCAGAAGCACCGCAATCTGCCGCATTTTCTGCGCTACAACGCGCGCAAGGACGCGCTGCTGGCGTCGCGCGAAGCGACGTTCTGGAAGCAGATACTCTAGACAGAAAGAATCAACCTTCCGGCTCGGCGAGGTAGTAGCCGGGGCGGGCGCGGACTTGAAGTTTCGCGCCTTTCACACGCACTTCAATCTCGTGGTAGCCATGCTCGTCCAGGTTGCTGGGGGAGTAGCTGAGCGAATACTCGGCGTGGAGCTCGCCGCTGATTTCATCGAGGGCCTTCTCGACCGAGCGGTCGCGGAACGTCGCGAGGTGCATGCCGCCGGTAGCAACGGAGGCCACGGCGAGAGCGCGGTCCTTGGCTTTGTCGTCGGCGTGTTTCACCACCCAGATGGCCAGGGCCAGCAGGTCAGCGCCGCCCGCGCCAATGGCTCCCTGGCGGGCGGCCTCGGTGTCCGGCGTCTGCGGGGTGCCGGGCATGGGGGGCATGGGAAAGGTGCCGGGAGGAGTCATCGGCGCCGGCCCGTTTCTTTCCGGTTTGGCCTGCAATTCGGACCGCAGCGTCGAGAGGCCGACGCTGTAAATGGTTACGCTGGCGAGTTGCGCGCGGCGCAGGACCTGGCCGAGCTTGGCGCGGCTTCCCGCGTCGGCGGCTTCCGACACGACGACGATGGCGCGCCGCCGGGGATGCGCGCTGGGCGCCGAGCCGACG
>DASPOW010000071.1:0-3407 GCA_035625855.1 Candidatus Methylomirabilota bacterium
ACGCGAGGGGAAAAATGAAAGAGCCGACTCGAAGCCGTCCCTACTGGCCCGACGCGATGGGAACGCCGCCGGACTCCGTCAAAGGATTGAAGCCGTGGAGCTGGGCGCTCCAGCGGCTCGAGAATTCGCACAACTACTGGATCGCGACTTCCCGCGCCGACGCGCGCCCCCACCTGATGGTCGTCTGGGGCATCTGGCTCGAGGACGCCTTCTGGTTCAGCACCGGATTGCGCACGCGCAAGATGAAAAACCTGCAGGCGCATCCCGAATGCGTCATCGGCACGGACAACGCTTCCGAGGCGGTCATCGTGGAAGGAGCGGCTACGGTGATCGACGACCCGGACGCGCGCCGGCGCGTCGTGGGCATCTACAACAAGAAGTACGGCGGCGATTTGGGCGCGCTGCTTGAATCCAGCGGCAGCCTTATCCTGCGCGTCGAGCCGCGCGTGGTTTTTGGCTTCGACGAGAACGCCGACGACTTTGTTCAGGCGGCGACAAGATGGACGTTTCAGGAGGATTAGATCGTCAGCGCAGCGGGCCCTGGGCCTCGCGGGCGCGCGCGATCAGTTTCTTGAGCTTGCCCTCGATGGAAGCGTCGCCGATGTGCTCGTCTTCGAGCACGCCGTCGGCGTCAATCGTGAAGGTATGGGGAATCGCGTTGACGGCGAACAGCCGGGCGACGGGGCCGTTGAATTTGCCGTCCCAGTATTGCGGCCACGTCATTCCATGGGTGGCGACGAAGTCTTTCCATTGCGACTCGTCGGAATCGAGGCTGACGCTCAAGATGACGAACGGCTCGCCGTCGAATTTCTTGGCCAGCTTCTGGATGTGCGGGAGCGCTTCGCGGCAGGGCCCGCACCACGTGGCCCAGAAATCGATGAGCACCACCTTGCCGGTGAGATCGTCGAGCGCGACGCGCTGCCCGTCGAGCGTGGTCACGGCAAACGGCGGCGCCATGCGCTCGCGGGCCAGAGCGGGATTGCCGATGTACCGCTGCGCGCGCTGCCGCTGGGGCGAGTCCTGGGGCTGCATCTTGACGTACTGCTCGAACTGCGCCTTGGCCGCGTCGTCCTGCTTGAGGTGCGCCAGGACCAGGCCGTCCGCGTACACCGCCTCTGGGAATCTGGGCACGGCGGCAAGCGCCTGCTGCAACTCCTCGTGGGCGCGCGCGAAGATCTCCTCTTTTCGGCGCGCGACTCCTTCCGCCTGCAGCAGCCTGCCGAATTCGAAGTGCGCCAGCGCTGCTTCCTTTTCGCCTTGCGCCTCCCCGACCATTTCCGCAGCGGCGGTTTCCGCGGCTTTCCAGTCGCCCAATTCCGCGCCGTACTTGATGATGTTCCGCTGGCAGGCCAGGCAGCGCCCTCCATCGGCTTTGTCGGCGCGACGGAAGGAGTCCAGCGCGGAAACGGTGTTGCGTCTGTGGAGGTAGTCGTAGGCTTCGGCCCAGGCCTTTTTGGCCTTGTCGCTTACCGGGCCCTGAGCTTTTTCCTGCGCCCTCAGCGGCCCGGCAAAAAGCAGCAGCGCGAAGCAAGTAATCCGGGACTGGAATCGGGAGAAGCACATAGACACCTTCCCGTTGCCGCGATCGGAAACGCTCAAGGTAGCACAGAGCAGGAATTTCAGGGAAGCGCGCGCGGGACTAAACGGGTTGGAGGCCTTCAATCTGGATCTGGTTTTTTCCACCACGCTTCGCGGCGTACAGCGCCTTGTCGGCCTGGGCAATCAGCCCGAGAAAGTTCGGGATTTCCTTGCCCTGGAAGCCCGCCGCGCCGAAGCTTGCGGTAATGCAGGCGTGATGGCCTTCGAAGGAGAAGCGATGTTCCTCAAACTGCCGGCGGATGCGCTCCAGGACGACGCCGAGGTTTTCCTGGGAGACGTGGGTCAGCACGAGGGCGAACTCCTCGCCGCCCCAGCGGCCGCAAATGTCGGAGGCGCGAACCGTTTCGCGGAGGATTACGCCGAAGGTCTTGAGGACGCCGTCCCCGGCGTCGTGCCCGTACGTATCGTTCAGTTTCTTGAAACAGTCCACGTCGATGAGGACCGCCCAGGCCGGATAGCCGTGCCGCGCGGCGCCGCGAAGTTCCTTGACGCCCCATTCCTCCACCGCGCGGCGGTTGGGCAGGCCGGTGAGCGAATCGGTGCGCGCAAGTTCCTGAAGAAGCTGATTTTTGGCTTGAATCTCGCGCTGCAGTTCAACGAAGCGGCGACCCACGCCGATGCGGGCCAGGAGCTCGCCGGAGTGGAAAGGCTTGGTGAGGTAATCGTCGGCGCCGGCGGCGAGGCCCTGGATGACGTTGTCTTTCTTGGCCACGCCGGTGAGCATGATGATGTAGGGGTAGGACTCGCGGAACTGGGCGCGGATGCGGCGGCACACTTCGACGCCGGAAAGGTCGGGCATCATCCAGTCGGTGATGACCAGCGCGGGGCGATTAGCGCCGAAAAGCCGCAGGGCCTCCTCGCCGCTCGCGGCAAAAAGAACCGAGCAGGGCTCAGGCACCAGGGCCTGCTCGACGAGCTTGCGGGAGACCGGCGAGTCGTCCACGACAAGAATCTGAAAGGCGTCTTTCGAAGCCTTCATCCCACACGTCCTTGGCGGCCGGCGCGCTGGGTTTGGTCAGCCCAACCGCGGCAGGGTATGTCCCCGAGAGCTTGCAGCCAGTGTACCAACGCACTTGTAGCGAGGCGCTACACAAACATTGAGGTATCGCAAAGTTAGTTACTAGGCCGCGGATCCGGCGGCCTTGTGGGCCGCCTTGGGCCGCCCGTGATTGCCGGAGCGGCGCATGGCAATCTTTTTCACCAGGTGGAGGAGCAGTTCCCGGCGCTCTTCTTCCATTTGGCCGAGCAGCACCCGGAGCTGGCTCACCAAGCCCGCATCCTTCCCCGGCCTTTCGCGGGCCGCCTGGGCGACGGACTCTCTGCAGGCCTTGCTGAGGGCCGGCGGAGTCTCGCCGTCGTAGAAAAGGCGGTACAACGGAACGCCGAGGGCGTAGGCCAGTTTCTCGAGGGTTTCGACGGAGGGAATGGTATGTCCGTTCTCCACGCGAGAAAGATAGCAACGCAGCAGGCCGGTGCGTTTCTCGATTTCTCCCTGGGTCAGCTTCTTTTCCTCACGCAGCTCGCGCAAGCGTTTCGAAATGATCACGGTGGACCCCCCTTTCTTTCGAACGGCAAAGCCACTGGATTGCGGCATCGGCAGCGACGAGGAGCCAGGCTGGGACCTGGCTTACGAAGGAGGCTGGGCAGAGGGTGCGCATGAGCGGGATTATAGCCATACTAGGTGTTCTTTAGTCAAGATACGGGCGGTGCTAATAATGCTCGCCCTACTTATCGGCGGGCGGTAACCAAGCAGAAATGGAAACAGGTAACCGCAAGGGAACGGGCTTGGATGCCGCCGACGGGAATCA
>DASPOW010000072.1:0-3550 GCA_035625855.1 Candidatus Methylomirabilota bacterium
TCCATCGAGCGTGAGCGCCTTGCCGTCAAGATCGTGAAGTGTCAGAGGCGGAGCGGGCTCCGGATTCCGCACAAAACGCACGACGTCCACGCCCCCGCCCGGAATTATCCCGCTTGGCCGGCCCGTGGCGATGACCGCGCCGCCCATCAGCAATACGATTGCTAGAGCGCAATACCTGCTCAATCCTTCCGTCCATCCGCGAGCCATAAACAATATTGTACCGCGACTGGGTCCCCATCCCGCCCGGCGAACCCATGGCGGTATACTCGCGGTTTCTGCCGGAGGTTCACATGGTCTCTAAAATCATTCCCGGAAGCCGACCGAGAGCTGAACTCGCTGCACTGCTTGCGGCGGCGCTACTCTTCGTGGCCAGTTCTGCGTCCGACTTGGTGCTGTTCCGCCTGGGCATCCCGGGAGCCGCAACCATCTTGAATGATGTAGCAATCGGGATTCTCGGCGGGGCCATCCTGCTTTACGGAGTTGCTGCGGTACACGAGAGGCAGTCCCTTGCGCGAGCAAGGGAGCGGGCCGTTCTGCTCGCAGAGCTGAACCACCATCTTCGCGGCGCGCTTTCGGTGATGGGCCGGGCAATCATCGCGGATAACCGGAGCGAGCGCCTTCGCCTCTTTGACGAAGCGGGCGGCCAAATCGACCGCCTCCTGTACGAACTCGTGCCCACGACAGACCAGGCAGATACCCCTCTCTATTCAGTCCGGCCTTGGGAAAGAGAGTGAGTTCGCAGCGGCCACGTGCCCCAAGCGCGATTGCAAACGGCGGGGGCGCGAACGCGTCCAGCCTCCGGCGAACTCCTTGGGCCGAGCCGCCTTGACACCGTTTGCAAGCGCTCCTACAATCCAAAATTTCAACCAAGGGCGAAATAGCGCTCTGGGGGACTCCGGGATGGACAAGAAGAGACTAGACTACTACAAGAAAAAACTGCAGGCGCGGCGAGAGGAACTGCTGAAGACGATTGCGCGCACCGAAGAAGAGGGCCGGACGGCGGACGAAGATCCCACGGTGGACCTGGGCGACAAGGCGGCCAATTCCTACACAAAGGAATTTCTCTTCGGCATGACCAACACGGACCGCGCGATGCTGGCGCTGATAGACGAAGCCCTGAAGCGCATCCAGAAGAGCGAGTACGGACTGTGCGCGAACTGCCAGAAAGAGATGCTGCCGAAACGCCTGGAAGCGGTGCCCTGGGCCAAACACTGCATCGACTGCCAGGAAAAGAAAGAGCAGGGTTTGCTGTAAGTCCCTGCAGCTCGCCCCAGGCTGAATTACCCGAACGTCACGTCTCCCTTGAATATCTCAGCCGAAGGAGTAGCCTTACGCCAGCGTGGGCGGCGAGGGCTTCTCGCGGAAATGGGTGCCGCGCTGGCTTGGGGCGGCGCGCGACGCGATTGTGTCCGTTTTTCTCCCGGCTCCCTGCCGGATCTGCGACCAACTGCTCGCGACGGCATCGACTCTGCCCATCTGCGAGGAATGCCTGGCGGCGTTTCGAGCCTTACCCCCGGACCGCTGCGCGATCTGCGGGATTCGGCTTGTAAAAAGGGAAGACGGCGCGGTGCGATGCCCTTCCTGCCCGGAGGCGCGCTATCAGTTCGACTGCGCTCGCAGCTATGCGGTGTATGAGGATGCCCTGGTGCGCGCCGTAGTGCTGCTGAAGTTCGAGAAAATGACGCCGCTCGGCCGATGGCTCGCGCGAAGGCTGGCGGAGCTGGTCCAGACCCACGGATACGGCACGGCGGCGGACGTGGTTGTGCCGGTGCCACTGCATAAAGACCGCTTGCACCAGCGGGGCTATAACCAGGCGGAACTGATCTCGCGGCCCCTGGCGAGGTTGCTCGGTGTTCCGCATCGCCCGGTGCTGCTGGTTAGGACCCGCCCTCGGCCCGATAAGCTGCATCTAACCTTCGAAGAGCGCTGGGAGTCCGTGCGTGGCGCTTTTGCGGCGCGCGAAGGCAGTCAAGTTGACAATCTCCGCGTCTTGCTGGTAGATGATGTACTGACGACCGGCGCGACTCTGGATGCATGCGCGCGGGCGTTGCGGGCCGCCGGAGCCAAATCCGTGACGGGGTTGACGGCAGCCCGGGCTCTTCAGGACGGGCTTCAGAAAGCCGCAGAGCCAGACTCAGAGCGAAGCCGAGGAATCGCTGGTGAACACCATTAGGCTAGGACCAGCCAACCTCCAGGGGAAGAGCAGCCCCGAAGCCGCGGGCGCCCCTGCGCTTGAGCCTGCGGGCCCCGAGGACAGTAGAACCTCCAACCCGGTCCGGGCGCGCCGCTCTTCCATGATGCAAGAGCCGGTTCTGGTACTCAACGCGACATTCGAACCAATCAACGTGACAGCAGTTCGCCGCGCCATGGTGCTGCTGCTAAAGGGTGTAGCCCAGGCCGAGGAGTTGCATTCCAACGAGGTGCACTCGGCGGCCCGGACCCACCGGGTGCCGTCGGTCATTCGGCTGCTGGCCTACCGGCACATTCCGCAGCAAAACAGGGCGCTGTCGCGCAAAAACATCCTGCTGCGGGATCGCAATACCTGCCAGTTTTGCGGGTCGGCATTCCCCAGCTCGGAGCTGACCCTGGATCACGTCGTGCCGCGTTCCCGGGGCGGACGGTCCTCCTGGGAGAACCTGGTGGCCTGCTGCTACCGCTGCAACAATGCGAAGGGCGACCGCACTCCAGAAGAGGCCGGACTAAAGCTGGCGCGGCGGCCGCGACCTTTTACGCTGCACACCTCGCGGCAGCTGATGCGGCTCATCGGGCACCGCGACGAGCGCTGGCGCAAGTACTTGTTTTACTGAGCCTTGCGGCGCACCGCGGAATTCCGCACAAACAGGAAACCTTTCCGAACGCCATGCATCTAACTTAGCAAAACCACTTCGAGGACACACCCCGGGAGGCAGTCGGGTCTTTGGCCCGACTGCTTCTCTCCTTTTGCGGCCGACTTTTCCCCGAAACATCTTATTGGCGCATGACCACGCGCAGGCCTCGGCGCCAATTCTCAGCCAAGCCCACACGCACCACTTGTACCTCCGGCGCGAGGAACCTCAGCAGAGTATCCGTCGCCGGATGAAAGCGCAGCGCCGGGGCGACGAGAAAGACAAGCGGCGCTGCGTCCTGCAGCCCAACGCCGCGAAAGTAGCCGTGCCGGGGGAAGTCCCCGTTCAACTGATGGCGGCGAACGCGCAACCAATAGTCCGCAGCCTGCAGCGGGAGGTGTATGTGCTCGTCGGCCTTGAGTTCGAGAATCGCCAGGCGGCCGGCGCGGGTGATTGCGAGCAGATCGATTACGCCGCGGTCCGCCGCAGTGGCGGCAAAGACCTGCTCGTAGAGAAAACTCGGATCCAGCAAGGCATCCATGCGCGCGACGTCGCTCGCGACCATCGCCTGGAGCCAGCGTTCGGCGTGGCCCCGATAAAGAGGGTGTTTCGTCTCGGTGGCCAGCGGCGCGCGGTGAAGCTCCAGCTCCCGCAGCAGCTTTTCGAGCCCGGGGCGCGAAGCGGGAGTGAGCTCCTGCCGCGCGCCGTCCAAGCCGAAAAAAACG
>DASPOW010000073.1:0-8770 GCA_035625855.1 Candidatus Methylomirabilota bacterium
CGTGGACGAAGAGGCCGGAGAGGCCGGAGAGGCCGGAGAGAATCGTCTCTCCGGCCTTTGTGTTTACTGCAGGGTGTAATGAGGGAAGCGCGCGGCGGCGCGGCGTCGAAGCTCCTGCTTGAGGCGCCGGAGCCAGTGCAGTTCCTGCTGAATTTGCGTGATCGAGAAGCTGACCATCCAAACCGCTTCGTGGAACTTGTGGCCGACTTCGTCGTAAATGGCCAGGAGGGTGGCCTTCTCGCGCTTCAGTTCCTTTCTCAGGAACTTCGCCCTGCGCCCCATCTGGCCTTCGAAGACTCCGGGGCGCGCGAGCCAGGAAAGCGCCATCCAGGTCAGAAACGCCGGCCGCTCGCGCTGGTTCGTCCATTCTTCGGCTTCCAGCGCGTCGGCAAGGGCGGTTTTCCCTTTTTCGGTCGTTGCGTAGACGCGGCGGCCCGGCCCGCCCACAGGCTCGGCGCTCTTTGCCGCCCGCAGATACCCGTTGCGCGCCAGCTTTTCAATCGAGTAGTACACCTGGGGCTTGGAGATGTCCGCCCAGTCGCGGATGCAGCGCCGCTCCAGCTCGGCGTTGGCCTGGTAGCCGTGCATGGCGCGCTCGGCCAGCAGGCTCAGCAGGACCAGGTCCGCGGTGGTCAGCTCTTTTTTCTCCCGCCGCGCCTTCTTTCTCCCCCTGCCCACGACTCTTCTCCTGACTTCTTCTATTTCCTCAATCTCCCGGCCTTCCTTTCTCTGCTCCACCACCACCACTGGCACTTTTCCGCGGGCAGCCTGGGGTTTCTGGCCTGGGCCACGGCCGCGGAAAAAACGTCCAGGACACAGATGTCCTGCGCCTGCCCGGTCTTCCGGCAGAGTCTCTCGTAAAGCCGCCGCGGGTTCTGCTTTGCGAGTTGCCTGACGCTGCGAATTCCGAGCTGCTCGAAATCCCGCAGCATTGCCGGCCCGATGGAGATCAGCTCGCGCAGTTGTCTCGTTGCAGTTGCCACGAAAATCCTCCTTGACAGGCGCTCTTCGCTGGCCTATCTTTTGAACTAGTCTAAATTAGACTAGTTCACCGAATCAAGGAGAAAACAGATGCGCGCAGCTCTGATCACCGCCTTGCTTCTCCCGCTGGCCGCGGTCCCGTTTTCCGTACAGCGGCCGCCGGCGCCCGCAGGTTCCGCGCGCCCCGAGTTTCGTCCGGCAGCCAATCACATCGCCCCCCGGCGCGTCTCTTCGACGCTGGCGGGCCAGGAGAAAACAAAACCCATGAGCATTCAGAACATCACCGCGGTTCTGTTCGTGCCCGAGATTGAGCCTTGCCTGAAATTCTGGACGGAGCGCTTCGGTTTCCAGAAGATTTCGGAAGTCCCCGAGGGCGACAAGCTCGGTTTCGTGATCCTGCAGAAAGGAAATGTCCAGCTGATGTACCAGTCTTATAGGAGCGTGGACAAGGACGTCGCTGCCATCAGCTCGGCCGTCCGCAAGGGTCCCACCTTTCTCTACATTGTCGTGGATGATCTCGACCCGGTCATTCAGGCCGTCAAGGGCGCAGAAGTGTACATGCCCGAGCGCAAGACCTTTTATGGCTCGCGCGAAATCGGCGTCAAGGATCCCGCCGGGCACCATTTCACCTTCGCCCAGTTCATCGCTCAACCCCAGCACTGAGCTCGTTTAGGTAGCCCAAAGATTTACGCGGATTGTGATGCTGCCGGCCGACACCGCAGGAGGAAACCCAACGCAATAAGGAGACGCTTGCCGAGCGTGTCGAGAAGCTGTCGCGAATCCGCATCCTCAAAGCTATCCGCAAGAAGCTGCCGGACGCTCTCTCCCGACCCGACTTGGAAATGCTCGCCCTCGACTACTTCCGGCGTTTGGGCCACGACAACCATCGCCGTCGCATTTCCAAGCGCTACATCGGCTTCGTCGGCGCAGACCCGGAGCAGCGTCAAGCGCGGAACAACAACGCCTCCAAGTTCACTTGGATGAGACGGCGTCGCATTTCTTCCGCCTGCGGGGTGTGCTAAGTTGCTTCGCTTATGGGCAAGCGCATCGGGGTACTGTTGAGCGGCCGCGGCTCGAACTTCGAGGCGCTTGCGGACAGCGTGGCGGCGGGGCGCATTCCCGGCACGGAGATTGCCCTGGTCGTCTCGAACCGCGAAGGCGCTCCGGGAATCGAGAAGGCCCGCGCGCGGGGCATCGCGGTGAAGGTGATTCCGTCGAAAGGTCTCGAGCGGGAGGCCTACGACAAGCTGGTCCTTGCCGCGCTTCGCGAGAAGCAGGTGGAGCTTGTCTGCCTGGCCGGCTACATGCGGCTGCTTTCGCCGCTTTTCATCCGGGAGTTTCCCGGGCGCATTCTCAACATTCACCCTTCGCTGCTGCCTTCGTTTCCCGGTCTCGAGGCGCAGCGGCAGGCGCTGGAGTACGGCGTGAAGTTTTCCGGGTGCAGCGTGCATTTTGTGGATGAGAATCTCGACGCGGGGCCGATTATCGTGCAGGCCGTGGTTCCAGTCCGGGACGACGACACGGATGAGGCGCTCTCCGAGCGCATTCTGCGCGAAGAGCACCGCATCTATTCCGAGGCGGTGCGCATCGTGCTCGAAGGGAGGTTTCGCGTCGAGGGGCGCCGCGTGATTCTCACTTCATGACAAAGCACACGTTCAAACCAGTGGAAGAGCAGATCGCCTACCTGCGGAAGGGTGTCGCGGAGATTATCCCCGAAGGGGAGTTCCGCGCGAAGCTCGAGGAGTCGCGCAAAACCGGAACGCCGCTGCGCGCCTATCTGGGCGTGGACCCCACGGCGCCCGACCTGCACCTGGGGCACACCGTTGTGCTGCGCAAGCTCAGACACTTCCAGGAGATGGGCCACACCGCGGTCTTTCTGATCGGCGATTTCTCCGCGATGATCGGCGACCCAACGGGGCAGTCGGAAACCCGGCCGCCGCTCTCACGCGAGCAGGTGGACGCGAACGCAAAGACCTACCTCGACCAGGTCTTCCGGATTCTCGACCGCGAGAAGACGGAAGTCCGCTACAACAGCGAATGGCTGGGGAAGATGACCGCCGAGGGCGTGGTGCGGCTATGTTCGCACTATCGGCTGGCGCGGATGCTGGAGCGCGAGGATTTCCGGTCGCGCCTCGATAAGGGCCAGGCGATCGCGGTTCACGAGCTGCTCTATCCGCTGCTGACCGCGTACGACGCCGTGTCGTTGAAGTCCGACGTCGAACTGGGCGCAACCGAGCAGAAGTTCAATTTGCTGGTGCATCGCGAAATCCAGGGCGAGTACGGGCTGCGGCCGCAGGCCATTCTGACCATGCCCATCCTGGTGGGTCTCGACGGCCAGCGCAAGATGTCCAAGAGTCTGGGCAACTACGTGGGCATCACCGAGCCGCCCTCGCAGATGTTCGGCAAGCTCATGTCCGTCTCCGACGAGCTGATGTGGAGTTACTGGGACCTGATAACCGACCGTACGGCGGAGGAGATTGCCGCGCTGCGCAGGCAAGTCGCAGCCGGCTCGAAGCACCCGATGGACGCCAAGATGGAGTTGGCGCGCGAAGTGGTGGCGGGATTCCACGGCCGCGAAGCCGCGGAAAAGGCCGCCGCGGAATTTCAGCGCGTCTTCCGCGACCGTCAGGCGCCGGAAGAGGCCCCGAAGAAGAAGGTTTCGAGGGGAGCGCCGGTAACCCTGAAGGTTTTGCTTCACAATCTCGGGCTTGCGGCCTCTCTGGCCGAGGCGGAGCGTTTGGTGAAGCAAGGCGGCGTCGAAATGGACGGCACTCGTGTCACGGATCCGCGCAGGGAAATTGATCTGCGCAAGTCCGGTGAATTTCTGCTGCGGGCGGGCAAAAAGAACTTCTTCCGCGTGGTCGTGGAGTGACGAAGCTAGAAGCGAAGAATCAAGCCGGTACCGAACTGGAAGTGGCTTTGCGTTTCGCTGAAGAAGCGGCTCCCGACGTAATCTCCCTGCACTCGCAAGCCTAGGCCGGCTACGAGGCGGTAGTCTACCCCGCCGCCGAAGGTCCAGGCGAAGGCATTCTGGCCGCCGAGCGCCGTCTGCGGCAGGACGTGCGCTCCCCCGACAAGCCCGTGAGCCCACACTTCATAGCGCGGTCGCGGGAGGCAGACGTAGCGCAGGCCGATCAGGTAATCCAGGAATTTCACGGTTGGATTTGCGAACGCGGAATCATGGCCCCATCCGCCGGTGAACATGCCTTCCACGCCGAGGCGCCGGTCAAGCATGTAGCCCAACGAGAATTCGATGCCGTTGACGTTCGCCGTGATGGGCGTGGAGCGAAAACGAACGTAGCCGTAGCCGAAGCCTAGCCGCCACTTCTCATAGTTTTCCTCGCGTGAAACCTGCGGCGAAGGAGCCGGGTCGGCCGGGAGGGCCAGCGGCAGAGAGATTCCGGAGAACAGCGGCCCGGAGGCCGGAGGGGCGAGGCCTGATAGAGTGAGCGTTTCAGCGGAGTCCGGCGCTTTGCCGCCGGAGTCCTGCGCGCAGCAGACCGTCGCCGCCCCAATAGACAAAAAGATGGCCCAGACGGTTTTTCTCATCGCAATCCCCTTTATGACGCGACGTTTCCGGAAGCCGGCGAGTTGCCGCCGGCCGGAATTCCGTTTTTTCTGCAAGGCTGAGCTCGATTTGAGTCTAGCACGCCGCTCGAACGGGCCAGCGCGAAGCCGGCCGGGTGATAGCGAAAGGTGAATGCGCCGAGGCGCGCCTTGACAGCAACCCATGGGGGTGTTAACACGCGCGCTGCGAGGAGGTTTCGCATGCTGAGAAAGAACATCATGGCCCGCGCGGCGCTGGGTTTGTCCGCTGCGGCGCTGGCGCCGGCTCTTGGCGCTCAGGAGGTTTCCCACCGGCTGACGGTGATGGACGAATTCACGCTGCAGGTTCCGGCCGATCCGCAGATTTCGCCGGATGGGCGCAAGATCGTTTATCTTCGCCGTTTCGCCGACCCTATGACGGACCGGCGCTATTCGAATCTGTGGGTCATCAATTCGGACGGGAGCGATCACCGCGCCATCACGACCGGGAACCGTACGGATGCGTCGCCGCGATGGTCGCCGGACGGAACGCGTCTCGCGTACATTTCCGCGGAAGGCGAAGGCAGAGCGCAGATTTACGTACGGTGGATGGACAGCGGGCAGACTGCGCGCATCACGAACGTCGAGCAGGGCGTCGATTCGGTGGAATGGTCGCCCGACGGAAAGGCGCTGTCTTTCGTGTCGTTCGTGCCGGGCAAAGGCCTGCACATCGCGGACCTACCTTCGCCGCCTCCTGGGGCGAAGTGGGCCGAACCTGCGGCGGTTTACGACCGGACGGTGTACCGTTTCAACGGAATGGGCTACCTCAAGCCCGGCTTCCAGCAGATTTTCGTGGTTTCGGCAGAAGGGGGCGCGCCGCGCCAGGTGACTTCGGGCGACTTCCCCAACGGAGGTTCCTACTTCGGGACCAACCGGGTCTCGTGGTCGCCGGACGGAAAGTTCCTGATTGTCGCGGCGAACCGCCACGCCGATTCCGAGCACATTTATATGGACACCGAGGTCTATGAGTTTTCCGTGGCGGACGGTTCGGTGCGCGCGCTGACGAACCGCAAAGGGCCGGACGATTCACCGGCGATTTCGCCGAACGGGAAGTGGATCACCTACATCGGCTATGACGACCGCTTTCAGGGACACCAGACGACGCGCCTGTACGTGATGAACCGCGACGGGTCGAACCCGCACTCCATCTCGGACAAACTGGACCGCGACGCCGAGGACCCAGTTTGGGCGGGGGATTCGGGCGGAATCTATTTTCGGTACAACGACCAGGGCGATACGAAGATCGCATTCGCTACGCCGGAAGGTGCGATACGCAAGGTGGCCGACCATCTGGCCGGAGGACTCGGCGCGGGAGGCGGCGGATCGTTTTCGGTTTCGAAGACGGGCGCGATCGCCTTCACCCACGGAACAACGGAGAATCCGGGCGACGTCGCCGTCATCAGCGGCAATTCCACGCGCGTATTGACTTCGCTCAACGGAGAGCTGCTGGCACAAAAGAAGCCCGGCGCGGTCGAGGAGATCTGGTACGAGTCGTCGAAGGACAAGAGAAAAATCGAGGGGTGGATCATCAAGCCGCCTGATTTCGATCCCGCAAAGAAGTACCCGCTGGTGCTGCAGATTCACGGCGGGCCTTTCGCGGACTACGGCGATCGTTTCGATTTCGAGAAACAGGTGCTGGCCTCGGCGGGCTACGTGGTGTTTTACGCGAACCCGCGGGGAAGCACGAGCTATGGCGAGGAGTTCGCCAACCTGATCCACCACGCTTATCCCGGCGACGACTTCTACGATCTGGACAGCGGGGTGGACGCGGTGATTGCGAAGGGGTACGTGGACCCGAACCGTTTGTACGTGACCGGAGGCAGCGGCGGTGGAGTGCTGACCTGCTGGGTGATAGAGCACACGACGCGCTACCGCGCCGCTGCTTCGCTCTATCCCGTCATCAACTGGTACAGCTTCGCGCTGACCTCCGACATTCCTTTCATCATCCAGTACTGGTTCCCCGGCAATCCGTGGGACAACACCGACCACTACATGCAGCGCTCGCTGACGAACCTGGTGGCCAAGGTCAAGACTCCGACGCTGGTGATGACCGGGGAAGAGGACTACCGCACGCCGATTTCGGAAGCCGAGCAGTTCTACGAGGCTTTAAAGCTGCTGAATGTCGAAGCGGTGCTGATCCGTGTACCGGGCGAGCCGCACGGGATCGCGCGGCGGCCGAGCCACCACATTGCGAAGATGCTGTATATCACGGGCTGGTTCGAGAAGCACAAGAACTGAAAAGAGAAGCGGCCCGGCCGGACGCCGGACCGCTCGGAAAAAAGAGGGGCTCTCAGGGCGCGATTGCGAGGTTGTGCGCGCCGCTGACGACGGAAACCGCGGTTCCGGCCGACTGCGGCAGCCACCACATCTTGCGCACCAGGCGATAGCGGCTGGTCATCATGCGCCGGCCGACATAGTCCATCAGAAGCGGGCTGGCCTGAATGACGGCGTAGAGCCCGGCGTTGCCGGCGAAGGGCCGCAGCGTGGGATTCATTTCCCGGCCATAGCCCTGGGTAATGGCGCGGCGCGTGGTCCACGCGTCGAACGTGGCGGCGCCGCTGCTGACAATCGTCAACGCGTACCAAGTGCGGCGCTGGGCGGGCGAAGGGATTTCGATGGGGCCGCGAATCGCCGGCGCAAAGGGGATGGCAGGCGCCGGATCGGGCTGAGCATCATTGGACTTGGAAGCGGGAGTATCTCCGGCGCGAGCTAGGGCCACGGGCGTGAGCTGGCCGGGAAGATAGGAGACCTCTTCGGGCGCGGGAACTGGCGCCGCTTCCGGCTTGGAATCCTTGGCGGCTTCGACAGCTGGGGCCTTGGACTTTTCAGGCGCGGCTTTCACGTCCGTCTGCGGAGCGGACGCGAGCAGAAGGACAAGCGTCAGGAGCATCCCATCACCTCAGTGCCGCGGGCCGGTACAATTTCCGGCCCGCAACTGCGACGAGAATACGCGGAGGGGCCGTAGGTGGCACTGTTACGCGGAGGGTAAGCGGGTGGTACTCGCCTTCGGGACCAAGGTTTAGACGGAAGTTTTCGGCCCTAGGACCAACGTACCAACGAAACAGGGGAGCGGGCTTCTGGGGCGCGAAAATCAGCGGCAGGCGCGAGGGACGGGCGCGTCTGGCGGCGAGCGAAGGATTTGTTATAATCGCGCGCGATGGCGGCTCCCAAGCCCGCTCCCGCTCCCGTAAAGCCCGCGGCGGCGCCGTCTCCGCGCTACATCGTGATCGAAGGGCCGCTGCGCGTGGGCAAATCCACGCTGGCGCAGGTCCTGGCCGAACGATTGCACGCCCGGCGCATCTACGATTGCGAGGACAACCCGTTCCTCGCCGACTTTTACCGCGAGAAACCCGGCGCGGCGTTTCACGCGCAGATGTACTTCCTGATCGAACGCCAGCGGCGGCTGAGGGAAGCGATGGCCGTGGAATCGCCCGGGCCGGTGCTCTCCGATTTCCTGATGGAGAAAGACCGCATTTTCGCGAACCTGAATCTCGACGACGAGGAGCTGAAGCTCTACGAGCGCTACTACGAAGCGCTGGCGAAAGACCTGCCCGCGCCGGATCTGGTGATTTATCTACAGGCGCGGCCGGAAATTCTGCGCACGCGGATCCAGAAGAAAGGCGCGCGAGAAGAGACGCGCATCGCGGACGAATACATCGGGGAAGTGGCCAAGGCCTATGAGCACTTTTTCTTCCGCTATTCCGCGTCGGACCTGCTGGTGGTGAACACCTCGGAGATTGACTTCGTGGAGCGCAACGAGGATCTGCAGCAACTCCTGCGACGGCTCCAGGAGCCGGTCAAGGGCACGCAGTACTTCCTTCCGCTGGGCGGCGCAGAGTAACGGGCGGGAGCCTTCGGCGGCGTGGTAAGCTTGGCGGAGCGCCCAGGGCGCATCCGGTCCGCGGAAAGGACAGAAGTCCACCTGGTCAGAACAATTCGATTAAGCGAACTTACTTTCCGTCCATAAAATGCGGACCTGGGCGTACGAAAGGAAGTTCGTCCATGCCGGTAAGACCCCTTCCGCCCGATCCGAACCTCGATCATCTGAAGTATCAAGCGAAAGATTTGCTGCGGGCCCATGCGGCGCGAGACATGGGAGCGGCGCAGAGACTCAGGGAATTTCATCCGCGCTTCGCTAAAGCTACGGACGCTGAGATTCTTGACGCCAAGCTGAGGCTCAGCGACGCACAGCTCGCCATCGCGC
>DASPOW010000074.1:0-4544 GCA_035625855.1 Candidatus Methylomirabilota bacterium
CGCGAACTCGAAGAGCAGTTGCTGAAGGACCACGAGTTTCACGGCATCGTGGGCAAAAGCCCGGTGATGCTGGAGGTGTTTGATCTGGCGCGCAAGGTGGCGCGGCACTACACCAACGTACTGCTGGTGGGCGCGACGGGAACGGGAAAGGAGCTGCTGGCGCGCGCGATCCACGAGCTGAGCCCGGTGCGCGAGCAGCGGATGGCCATCTGCAACTGCTCGGCGCTGGTGGACACGCTGCTGGAGAGCCAGCTTTTCGGACACGTCCGCGGGGCGTTCACCGGAGCGACAGACACGCGGCCAGGCCTGTTTGAGTACGCCAACAGCGGCACGGTGTTCCTGGACGAGGTGAGCGAAACGTCACTGGCCATGCAGGCCAAGCTGCTGCGGGTCATCCAGAACCGCGAGATACAGCGGGTGGGCTCGCCGGAGGTGCGCCACGTGGACGTGCGCATGATCGCCGCGACGAACCGGGACTTGCGAGCCGAGGTGCACGCGGGAAGGTTTCGCGAGGATCTCTACTACCGCCTGAGTTCCATCCAGATCAAGATTCCGCCGCTCACCTCGCGTTTTGAGGACATTCCGCTGCTGGTGCAGTTTTTCCTGAAGAAGTACAACGAAGCGTACGGAAAGCAGATTGCGGGGCTTTCGCGCCGCGCGCAAACCGTCCTGCTGCAGCACGGCTGGCCCGGGAACGTGCGGGAACTCGAGAACGTAATTTCCAGTGCCTGCATCACCACCACCGGCGAATTTATCGACATCGCCGACCTGCCGGAACACCTGCAAAAACCGGAAGGGCGGGCGGCGGAGCCGGGCGAGTTCTGGCGGCCGCTGTCGCTCGACGAGGTGCGCAAAAGACACATCCGCCGCGTGCTGGAGATGTGCCAGGGAAACCGTCTGCGTGCGGCGCAGATTCTGGGGATAGGGCGCACGAGCTTGTACCGCTACCTCAAGCGCGACGCGGCGGCGAATGGCGCCCCCTATAAGAACGCCGACGTCGCCCGGCAAAGCGCCGAACGTCTCTGACCCGCGGGGAATCCCCAATCGGAGCCGCGCCGGACAAGCTGTGCCAAACAGGGACCGAAGTTTCGAGATGCGGCAGGGTGGTTTCGAGCGGCCGGTCTAAGACACCGGAAGCAAGCCACTTACAGAAGGGGCTCTTTGGCACGTCCAGTGCAACGAAGGAGGTCACCGCGCTCGCGAGCTGAGATGTTGTAGGCAGCGCAGTGCGACACTAGACCAGACCAGGAGTGACCCTCAGAGAAGTTCCGCGCCGGGAAACCGCACCACTTGCCAGAATCCTCCAAAGCGCCGCGTAGCGTGACCCCAAGAAAAACTGCGCGGCGCTCATCCCTCCTCTTCGCACCTTAGAAATCTGGCGCCCGGGAGCGCCGCGCCACGCCCTAAGCCGGCTGCGGTGAACGAACATTTGCCTCCGAGGAGGGCGTGATGCGAAGGATGTCGTGAAGGACCGCAACGCTGCGCCCGGGAAACTGGGACTCAATGTAGGAGGTGAGCTGCGCCACGGTGAGCGTGCCGTTGCGCCCGTCGAGGCCCCGCGCGTCGTCGAGCAGAACGACGTTGCGGAGCGAATGGCGAAGGATGGCCTCGAGTTCCGCCGAAAGACGCGTATTGTCGCCCTGTGAGCCTGCCCAGCCGTAGTAGCCGGCGTCGAGCCAGAAGAGCGCGGGTTCGCCGAGCGTGGCGAGCAAGGCCGGAATCAAGGTCTGGCTGTCTCCCTGCAGAATCCTGATGTGGGGAAACGGGGCGAAGCGCTTTTGCGCCAGGCGGGCAAGGCGCGGGTCGAACTCGATGGAGTAGATGCGGTCAAACGAGCGTCTCGTGGCGGCGATCATTTCTCCGTAGTACGTGCCGGTTTCGACCAGGACGCGCAGGCCAAAACGCGCGGCGTATTCGCGGACGGCTCGCTGCTTGACGAGATGCGGCGAGCGCACCGGCTTGCCGCGCAGAAGCCACCAGCCGTAGTCGGGATAGTGGCCGAGGGATTTGCAGAAACCGTACCACGGCGTGCGCGCGAGGAATTTGCGAAAAATCATCGAATGAACGGAAACGAGGCGCGGTTCTCGCGCCGGAGCGCAGGATAGGCGGCGCGACGCGCGCTGTCAAACCGCCGACCGGTTACACAGGAACCGCGCAAGGCTCTTTCCGAACGGTGGTTGAGCGCTACGGCACGGTAAAGGTCTTCCGCAGTTTGCCCGCTCTAAACGAAAGTTCGCGGGGATTCACCCAAGACACAGAAAACCTTCGAAGGTCCTCTGCAGACGAACCACTCAAGTCGAAAACAGCGGCCTCGCCGCTTCTTGAAACAACTACGAGCGAGCATCGGCGCCCCGACTCTTCCCCGTCTGCTTCAGACTGGGATGCGGCGCTGTTGGCCTTCCAGTCGTAGACGCAGTCAATCAAAGCAATTCGCTGCGAGTCAGACGACCAATACATTTCGGCCATGAATTCGTGGATGCCCTGAAACAACAGGCCGTCTTGCAGCACGACCTTCGGCGGCTCCGGCAGCCCCTTTTGCTCGGCAGGGCCGGCCCCTTTTGGAAGGGGATAAACGGTCGTACGGTCCATCTGAAGGTATTCGCTCTTGGCATAAGGCGGCGCAAAGTGCGGAATCCAGCCGACGTGGGCGACCACTTTTAGGTCGGGCGAAAGTGCGAAGCCATACCCGACCAGGTCGCGGAGGGTTCGCCCGGTCGTCAGGTCAATCTCGATGTATTCGCTCATAGAAGGATTGCCGTGGCAGATGGCCGAAACGGCGTTGTCCCCAACCCACGCAACGGAAAGAATGCTGGAGCAAGGCTCCGCTGGGGAAACAGCCTCGTGCCTCGGTTGAAACGAGGTGATCCGATGTCCTTCAAGGTCAAGGACCACCACCGCGGGCGTGCAGTGCTCGCCCTCCACACATTGCTCGTAGTAAGCAATTCGAGTTGCGCTGGGCGATAATTCCGCCTGCAACTTGGATTTTCCATCGTTCGTGAGCTGATACCCACGTCCATTGCGGACCAGCCAGACTTCGGAATTGCGGATTTCTACTCGAATTTGAGCAGGACAAGCGAGCAGTACCACGAGGAGAACAGTCAGCCGCATCAGCACAACCTCGCCCTCAATCGTACGCCCGTGCACCGGGAAGAATCAGAACACGCGCGTCTATCATCCCATCTTCCCTGGCCCCAGCCTAGTGAAGGCGCCCGGTAAAGTAGGGGCCAGTGCCAGGTCTCCGGTCGGCGGGCTCTCTGTATCTCATGGATGTAGGAATTTCGCCTTAGCGCGTATTACCGAGTGGCTCACGTTCGACGAAGGCCGGGCCGGGAGCGCTGTGATATGGTTTGGCGGCAACGCGGCAGGGTTACCGGCCGCGGCGAGCGGACCTGCCTTGCCGGCAGCCGGGAGTAAGTTCCATGCCGTTATCGGTTTGCATCATCACGCACAATGAGGAAGCGAATATCGCGCGCACGCTGGCGAGTGTGAAGGCCATCGCGCAGGAAATCATCGTGGTGGATTCGGGCAGCACGGACGCGACGGTGGAGCTGGCCCAGGAAGGCGGGGCCAAGGTCTTCGTGGAAAAGTGGAAAGGGTTCGCGGCGCAGAAGAACTCGGCGCTGGCCAAAGCAGGCTGCGACTGGACACTTTCGCTCGACGCGGACGAAGAAGTGAGCGCCGAACTGGCGGCGAGCCTCGCTGCGCTGCTTGCGCCGGGGGGACGGGCGCCAGAATGCGACGGCTACATGATGGCGCGAAGGAATCTGTACCTGGGGCGGTGGCTCAAACGGAGCGGCTACTACCCCGACCGGAAGCTGCGGCTGGTGAAACGGGAGATGGCGGAGTGGGAGCCGCTGGCGGTACACGAGAAGATGCGCCCGCGCGGAAAGATCGGCGTCCTGCCGGGCGACCTGATTCACCACGCGTACCCGACGCTGGAAAAATTCATCGAGCACGCCAACCGCTATTCGACGATTGGGGGGCAGATGGTGGCGGAGAAGCGCCGCGCGGGGTTCAGCCTGTTTAACATTCTGGTGCGCCCGGCTGTGGCTTTCTTCTACCGGTATTTTCTGCGGCTGGGTTTTCTTGACGGGCGCGAAGGCCTGCTGGTGCAGCTGACGCACGCTTCGTACGTGAGCTGGAAGTACGCGAAGGCGTGGGAGGCGTCGCGCGCGGGCTCCCCGCTGCGGGCGGCGGACGCCGCGAGCGGCAACAAGGCAAACTAGGCGCGGCGGGAGAGCCGCCGCGCCGCCGGTCCGTGCGCCCGGCTACGGGCGGGCGGGAGCGCTGGACGGCGAATACGCGGAGGCCGCAGCGGCCACCGGGAGCGTGACGGTGCTGTCCATGCGCACGACCATGCCGGTCTGCGCGGGCAGATCGACGTCCTTGCCTTTGCGAATCACGATGTAGGCGGCGCTGCCTGCCAGGCCGATGCCGAAGCCGCGCAAAGCGTTGCTGAAGATGGCGCCGACCAGCGTACCGCCGCCGATGCCGATGGCCCCGCCTTCGATGTCGCCCTTAAAGTCATGCCTGGCCTCGACGAC
>DASPOW010000075.1:0-2541 GCA_035625855.1 Candidatus Methylomirabilota bacterium
GCGCAGCTCTTGCGCTCTACTCCGTGCCGTGCTTGCTCGCCGCTGCCCTCGCGGTGCCGCACAGGGAGCGCTCCGCGCCGCAGCGTTCCGGCTCCGCGGGCGTCGCCGTCTATCGGAATGCGCGCATCTACACCAACGATCCCGCGCATCCGTGGGCCGAGTCGCTCGCAGTCCGCGGCGACGCCATTGTCGCCGTCGGCACGAGTGAAGAGGTCGCGCGGGCCGCGGGCCCCGGAGCGGCCATAGAGGACCTTCGCGGCGCATTCGTCATGCCCGGCTTCAACGACGCGCATACTCATCTTGGAAGCGCCGGACTCAATATGCTCAGCGTGCCGGTCAGCGGCGTCGGCTCCGTCGAGGAACTCCAGGAGCGCATCCGCAAGGCTGCCGCGGAGCACAAGCCGGGGGAATGGCTGGTCGGGAAGGGCTGGGACCAGACGCGCTGGCCGGAGAAGAAATTCCCCACGCGGCAGCAGATGGATGCCGCCGCGCCGAAGAATCCCGTTTTCCTTCGCGTTGTCTCCGGCCACGTGGCCATCGCGAATACGCTGGCTCTCGAGCTTGCCGGGATCTCGAAAGCGACACCGAATCCCAGCGGCGGAGAAATTGAACGCGACGCCTCCGGCGAACCGACGGGCATGCTCAAGGAAGGGCCGGCGATGGCGCTCGTCGCGAAGAAGATTCCGCCCCCCACGCCGGAGCAGCGCCGCAAGGGCATCGAGCTTGTTCTCGCGGACCTGGCGAGCAATGGCGTCACCTCCGCGCAGGACAACTCTTCCTGGGAGGACTTTCTCATCTATCGCGCGCTGAAGAACGACGGAAAGCTGACCGCTCGCATCACGGAGTGGCTGCCCTTCGCCGCGCCGCTCGAGAAGCTCGAGGAGATGCGCCGCGACGGCGGCACGACCGATCCCATGCTGCGCACCGGCGCGCTCAAGTTCGTCACCGACGGCGCGCTGGGCACGCGCACCGCCGCGATGCTCGCTCCGTACTCGGACGCGCCGGACACGACCGGCATCCTCATCCTGGAGCCGGAGAGATTACGTGCCCTCGCCATCGAGCGCGATAAAGCCGGCTTCCAGATCGCCTTCCACGCCATCGGCGACCGCGCCAACCGCGTCGCGCTCGATGTCTTCGAGGCCGTCCGCCAGGCCAACGGGCCGCGTGACCGCCGCGACCGCATCGAGCATGCCCAAATCGTTGCGCCTGAGGATCTGCCGCGCTTCGCCCGGCTCGGCGTGATCGCCTCGATGCAGCCGTCGCACCAAACCACGGACATGCGTTGGGCCGAGCAGCGCATCGGTCCCGGGCGCGTGAAGGGCGCTTACGCCTGGGCCACACTCGAGAAGTCCGGCGCGCCCCTGGCCTTCGGCACCGACTACGACGTCGAGCCCATCAGCCCCTTCCGCGGTCTTTATGCGTGCGTGACGCGGGAGCTTCCCGAAGGCGGTCCGCCGGGCGGCTGGCAGCCGCAGGAAAAGATCTCTCTGGAAGACTGCGTCCGCGCCTACACCTCGGGGTCCGCCTACGCGGAGTTTTCGGAAGGGAAGAAAGGCGAACTGAAGGCCGGCGAATCCGCCGACTTCATCGTCCTCTCCGACGACTTGACGAAAATTCCGCCGTCGCAATACACGAAGGTCCGGGTTCTGCGCACCGTTGTCGCCGGCCGCACCGTCTATCAAGCCAAGTGATTCAGAACCGCGCGAGGATACGAAGGATCGGCCAGGTCTCGATGTTGTCCGCCGGCAGTTATTCGCCGTTGGAATAGAACTTAACGTCGACGGGGTCGTACATGGTGGCGGTGCCCGAGTGGGACTTCTCGTAGGCGGCAATCGCGCCGGCGTGCTGCAGCGTGATGCCGATGTCGTCGAGACCCTTCAGCAGGACCTCCTTGCGGTGCGGGGCGATCTCAAAGCGATAGACGCGGCCGAGTTTGTCGGCGATGGTTTGCTCAGGGAGGCTCACGCTGAGGGAGTAGCCCACTTCGCGCTCGGTGCGCTGGAAGAGTTCGTCCACCTGCGCCTCGGAGAGAGTGGCGGGGAGAATCCCGTTCTTGAAACAGTTGTTGTAGAAGATGTCGGCATAGCTGGGGGCGATGATGACGCGGAAGCCGTAGTCCAGAACGCCCCAGGGAGCGTGTTCGCGGCTCGAGCCGCAGCCAAAGTTGGCGCGGGTAAGAAGAATGGATGCGCCCTGGTAGCGCGGGAAATTCAGGACAAAATCGGGATTGGGTTTTTCTCCGGGGAGGTAGCGCCAGTCGTAGAAAAGGATGCGGCCGAAGCCTTCGCGGGTGAGGGCTTTCAGGAACTGCTTGGGCACCATCTGGTCGGTGTCCACGTTGACCTTGTCGAGCGGAGCTACGAGGCCGGAGTGCGCTGAGAAGGGCTTCATGGTTATTCCACGTGGGCGACGTCGAACTCGCGGACGTCCACGAAATGCCCGGCGATGGCCGCCGCGGCCGCCATCAAGGGGCTGACGAGATGGGTGCGGCCGTCCTTGCCCTGGCGGCCCTCAAAATTGCGATTGGACGTCGAGGCGCAG
>DASPOW010000076.1:0-2030 GCA_035625855.1 Candidatus Methylomirabilota bacterium
CGATCAGCCCGGTGTGGTCACCTCGGCGCAGATTGAGGAGGACGCGGACTTCGCAGTCCTGGACAAGGGCGTGTATATCGCGACGGTCAGTGAAGGCGGCAGGCTGCAGATCGAGATGCGCGTGAAGAACGGCCGCGGCTACGTGGCGGCGGACCGCAACTACGACGAGGACCTGCCGATCGGCTACATTCCGGTGGATAGCGTGCACTCGCCGGTGCGCAAGGTCAACTACTCGGTGGAAGCGGCTCGTCTCGGCCAGATGACGGATTACGAAAAACTAATGATCGAAGTGTGGACCAACGGCGCGATTACGCCGCAGGACTCTATCGGCCTGGCGGCAAAACTCGTGAAGGACCACATGAGCATCTTCATCAACTTCGAGGAGCCGACAGAGATGGCGGAGCTGCCACAGGAGATCGCCAACGATCCGCGGCTCGAGCATCTGGATCGCTCCGTGGAAGAGTTGGAGCTTTCCGTTCGCTCCTACAACTGCCTAAAGAATGCGAATATCCAGACCATCCGCGAACTTGTGCAGAAGAGCGAGAACGAAATGCTGAAGACCAAGAACTTCGGCCGCAAGTCGCTTAACGAGATCAAGGAAATCCTCCACAAGATGGGCTTGAGCCTCGGCATGAAGTTCGACGAGCACGGCCGCATCATCTGGCCGCCGCTCCCGAGCCAGACCGCGCCGCCTCCGGCCGAAGAGTCCATGGGGCTGTAGAGCCGGAACAGGGACCCGCGATGCGACATCTCAAATCCGGTTCGAAGCTCGGCCGCAACCCGTGGCATCGTCGCGCCACGCTGCGCAACCTCGTCACGGGGCTGCTCGAGCGCGGCCGCATCACCACCACGCTCACGCGCGCCAAGGCCGCGCGCTCTCTCGCCGAGCGCATGATTACCCTCGGCAAGCGCGACACCCTGCAGTCGCGCCGCCAGGCTGCCGCGTTCCTCATGACCCCCGGCGTCACCGCCAAGCTCTTCGCGGACATCGCGCCGAAGTTCGCCGATCGCGCGGGGGGCTACACGCGCATCATTTCCGCCGGCGTCCGCGTCGGCGACGGCGCCAAGGTCGCCATCCTCGAACTCATCGGCTACGAGCTGAAGAAAAAAGCGAAAAAGGAAAAGAAGGGCAAGGAAGCCCCCGCGGAGACCGAAAAGCAAGCGGAAGCCAAGTCCTGACCGTTTTCCGCGATAACTCCCGGATCCGTCATCCCGAGCGGGGAGGGGTCGGACCTTCAGGTCCGGCATCGCCGCCCCTTTTTCGGGCCTTAGCCCCTGAGGAAGCCGCTTCTCAAGACACTGCTAGCTGAGCGCCGCCGCTCCCGCCCCTGCGCCGCGCCGGCGCATCCACAGTCGCAGCACCACCATCGCCGCCAGCGCGCCCGCCGCGTCGATCAAAACGTCGCGGAAGCTCGCCTCGCGCCCGGTCACGAAAATCTGGTGCACCTCGTCCAGCGCCGCATACACCGCCGTCGCGGAAAATGCCGCCAGCCCCCAGGTCCAGCGCCAGCCCTTCCCCGCGCCACGCACGCCGCGGAACAACAGCAGCGCGAAGACGAAATACTCGGCGAAGTGCGCCGCCTTGCGCACGTAATGGTGCGCCAGGCGCAACTGCCGCGCCGTGAGCGACGGAAACAGCCAGTGTATCGCCGGCACGATAATCTTCCCGGTGTGCTCCGCGGAAAAGCTCTCCGTGGACATGACGAAAATGAACGCGGCCCAGATGAGCACGGGCAGCCACGCGCGCAGTTTTGGGTTCAGCGCCATGTTCGGGAATTCGCCGGGCGCGGAGACGCCGGGGCCGTCACTCCATCCGGTAATTCGGCGCTTCGCGGGTGATAATCACGTCGTGGACATGGCTCTCGCGCAGGCCCGCCGCGGTGATGCGCACGAACTTCGCTTTTTCGGCCAGCTCCTTCAGATTCGCCGCGCCGCAGTAGCCCATGCCGCTGCGCAGCCCGCCCACCAGCTGGTCGGTCAGCGCCGAAAGCGGCCCCTTGAACGGCACGCGCCCCTCGACGCCCTCCGGC
>DASPOW010000077.1:0-3849 GCA_035625855.1 Candidatus Methylomirabilota bacterium
CACGGCCATTTTCAGTGTTGTGTATTCGGTGATGCTTCGTCCACTGCCATATCCGCAGCCTGAACGCCTGGTGCAGGTCTTACGGCAATACCCGAGGGGACGCAGCGGGATCACGACGTACAACAAATTCCGGTTCTGGCGAGAGAACAGTCAGGCCTTTGCTGGAATGGGCGCGGCCCACGGAGCCGGTTTCAATCTGGCGGGCGCCACGGCGGAGCGGATTCGAGGGATGCGCGTTTCCGCCGGGTATATGAGCGTTCTGGGTGTCGAACCGCTCCTGGGGCGTGACATCTTACCCGAAGAGGACTCCGGAGAAGGCCAAGCAGTCGCCGTAGTGAGCTACGGGCTGTGGAAGCGGGAGCTCGGCGGCGCAATGGACGCTATCGGCCGGAGAGTCTCTCTGGACAACCAACCGTACACGGTCATCGGCGTGATGCCGGAGAGTTTTCAAACGATTCCGCGGAGCGATGTCTGGGTTCCCCTGGCGACGGACGCGAGCGCGATGAAGAGGGGATTCAACTTCGCCGCGATTGCGCGGCTCAAGGCGAACGTTTCGATTCAGCAGGCTTCGGCCGACATGGCCGTCGTGGCGGAGAAGTTCCGGAAGGTGTATCCGCGGGAGATGGGCAAAGCGGAGTCCGCCAGCGTTGCCGACTACCGGGCGTACAACGCGCAAGGCGTGCGCAGCACGCTGTTGATTTTCCTTGGGGCGGTGGGGTGCGTGCTTCTGATCGCATGCGTCAACGTGGCGAATCTTCTCTTGGTGCGCGCGAGCGAGCGCGGGAGAGAGATGGCTTTGCGGGTAGCGCTGGGCGCAAGCCGGAGGCGGTTAATGCGCCAGTTGTTCGTGGAAAGCGGATTCCTAGCGCTGCTGGGAGCGGCGGCGGGATTGTTCGTCGCCGAAGGTGGCGTGCAGTGGATACTCGCAACGATTCCGCGAGAGCTGCCGAGGATGCGGGAGATTTCCGTGGATCGCTGGGCGCTGGCGTTTACAACGCTGATGGCGATGATTACCGGCATTTGTTTCGGGTTTGCCCCAGCGTTCCAGGCTTCCCGGGCGGACCCCAACAAAACATTGAAGGAGCAAGGCGGGCGCGAAGGCGGGCCACGACGCAACTGGCTGCGAAGCGCTTTCGTCGTGAGCGAGGTCGCGGTTTCCCTGGTGCTGCTGGCCAGCGCGGGGCTGTTGATTCGGACCTTTGCTAACGTGGTGGGCGCGGCCCCGGGCTTCGATCCGCGGAAGACGTTCGCCCTGGAAATGTGGATGACCGGGGAGAACTACAATACGCCCGAGGGCATGAATCGGTTCGTGCAGGAGGGTCTGCCGAGGATTCAAGGCCTGCCGGGGGTCGAGGCAGCGGCTGTTGTGGCTGCCGGCTTGCCGCTGGAAAGCGGCGGGAATGTCTTCATGGCTTTGCCGGAGAAAGACTGGCGCACAGAGGGATTTAGCGCCGACTACCGCGAGATAACGGCGGCGTACTTTCGGGCGCTGGGTGTGCCACTGCGGGCGGGCCGCGCGTTTCTGGAATCGGACCGAACGGGCAGCCAGCACGTGGCAATCGTGAACGAGGCCTTCGCGCAGCGAATCTTCGGGAAGGCCGAACCGCCGCTTGGAAAAGTGGTCAACATCGATCCGACTTCCAAAGAGGGGGACCTCTGGGAAATCGTAGGCGTGACCGGGGATGTGAAGTCGGATCTCGACGAGCCCGCGGCGCCGACCATTTTCGTTCCCGTCACGCAAACCACTGGATCAAACAGAGCGACCTTCAGTCCTATATTTCCCGTGCACCTGATCGTGCACGCGACGGGAGACTTCAACGGAGTCGGCAGGAGCATCATGCAGGAGATCCGGACTTTCGATCCCTCGCTGCCCCTGGGCCGAATGCAAACGATGGAGCAGGTTCTCTCGGCGGCGGCCGGGGACCGTCGATTCAACATGGCGATCCTTGGAGTCTTCGCAGGAGCAGCCCTGCTGCTATCCGCCGTGGGCATCTACGGGGTGATGGCGCACGCGGTGCAAAGGCGCACGCACGAGATCGGCGTGCGTATGGCGCTCGGCGCGCGCCGAGTCAGCATGATGTATATGATCCTTGCGCAAGGCCTGCGGTTGGCGGGTGCGGGAGTTGCGCTGGGTCTCGCCGGTGCGGCCGCGACTACGCGGGTGATGACTAGCCTGCTCTTCGGGGTGAGCGCAACGGACCCCGTGACGTTCGCGGCTGGAGCACTTGTCTTGACGGCCGTGGCGCTGGCCGCGTGTTATATCCCGGCACGGCGCGCGACGCGCGTGGATCCCATCGTGGCGCTGCGGTACGAATAGGCCGGCCTCGCGGGCGCGGGCGCTTCTCTTTGCAGCGAAGTTAGACTACAGTTCCGGCCGGGAATTCCCCGGAGGAACTGCGATGGAACCTTGGTCTCGGCGCCGATTTTTTCTTTCCTCGCTGGCGGGCAGCCTGGCGGCGGGCACAGCCAAACTCTTCGGCAAGACGCCTTCTCTCGATGTCGTGACCGCGCCAGGCGGACCCACGCCTGCGGCGGGCAAGCGCCCGGTCATTATTTCCAGCCTGAACGGACTGCGGGTGTCGCCCTTGACCGGCGGATGCGCGCTGGACCGCGGAATGGAAGTGCTGAAAAAAGGCGGCGACACGCTGGAGGCCGTGGTCGCTGCGGTGACGGTGGTGGAAGACAATCCGGAAGACAGCTCGGTGGGATATGGCGGGCTGCCGAACGAGGAAGGCGAAGTGGAGCTGGACGCAAGCGTGATGCACGGACCGACGCGACGCGCAGGCTCGGTGGCTTCGGTGCGGCGAATCAAGAACGTCGCGCGGCTGGCGAAGACGGTGATGGAACGGACGAACCACGTGATGATCGCCGGATCCGGCGCGACGCGCTTCGCAGTGGACCAGGGCTTCGAGGAGATGAACCTGCTGACAGAAAAGTCGCGCTTGGCGTGGCTCGCCTGGAAAGCGAAGTCGAGCGAGAACTGGCGGCCCGGACTCGACAGCCCGGAGTGGAAGGAGAAACTTTCGGCGCTGCTGGACACACCGGAAAAGAGGGCATGGCTCCCGTGGATTGAGGAAGTGGTGGTGAACCCGCCGACGGGCACAATCAACTGCCTGGCGGTGAATGAAAAGGGCGAGATTTCCGGGACCACAACGACGAGTGGACTGGCCTGGAAGATTCCCGGGCGGGTGGGAGATTCGCCGGTGATTGGCGCGGGCCTCTATGTGGACGGCGACGTGGGCGGGGCGGGGTCCACGGGTAAGGGCGAGGAGAACATCAAGATTGCGGGCGGGCACACCATCGTGGAGATGATGCGCAAAGGCATGAAGCCGGCGGAGGCGTGTCTCGAGGCCTGCCGGCGGGTCGCGCGAAACTACAACAACGACAAGAAGCTGCTTCGCCATTTCCATATTTTTTTCTACGCGCTGAACAAGGACGGGGAGCACGGCAGTGCGTCGCTCTGGAAGAACCACTACAACACTGCTCCAGCGGGTTACGGCGTACACGACGGAACTGCGGCGCATTCGGCGCTCAGCGTGCCGCTCTTCGACGAAACGGTCATCGAGGAATGAGGTGACCGGCGCGCCCCGCTCTTTGGGACGCGGAGGAATCGGCCGGGAGCCCCGCGGCGTTCCCGGTGCCTGCGTTGACACTCACGCTTGGGCTTCGCTAGACTCGATTCGTTCGCGCTACGAAGTTCCTGCCATGACTGCTCCCCGGTAGCTCAATGGTAGAGCATTCGGCTGTTAACCGAAGGGTTGCTAGTTCGAATCTAGCCCGGGGAGCCAACTTCTCCTTTCCTGTGAGTTAGTTAGGAGCCGCTGTCGCGAGCTCCTCACTCACGACCGG
>DASPOW010000078.1:0-2535 GCA_035625855.1 Candidatus Methylomirabilota bacterium
GAAACTTCGCCCTGTTGCCGCCCGCGCTGATCGCTCGTGAGCTGGGCCTCTCCCGCCTGCTGCGTAACTGGGGATGGGTGTACGTCGGGAATCTGATTGGCAGCGTTTTGTACGCCTTGCTGTTTTATCTGACGATCACCAATTTTGGGACGTCGAACGGCGGGGCATTGGGAGAGCAGCTTCGCCAGATCGCGCAGAAGAAAACCCTGGGCTACGCGGCCCTGGGCGGCAGCGGCTGGGCCACGGCTTTCGTGAAAGGCATGCTGTGCAACTGGATGGTCACGCTGGGGACGGTGCTGGCCCTGGCCTCGCGCTCCACGCTGGGAAAAATCGCGGCCATGTGGCTCCCCATCATGACCTTTTTTGCGCTCGGGTACGAGCACTCGATCGTCAATATGTACTTGATTCCCACCGGCATGATGCTGAAAGCCCCGGTCTCTCTCAAGGGCTGGTGGTGGTGGAACCAGATTCCGGTGACCCTGGGCAACATTGTTTCCGGCGCACTCTTCACCGGGGTGGCGCTCTACATGACCTATGCGGCGAAGCCGGTCGCGGTCGCGCCGCCGGCGAAGGAGCTGGAAATGCCGGCACTGGAGATCATGGCCCCGTCGCGGGTGGAGGTGCAGTAGGCCGATGCATCTGTTCCCCATCTTCCTCAAGCTGGGAGGACGCCCCTGCCTGGTGGTCGGCGGCGGCGCCATCGCCGAAGGCAAGATCGCAGGCTTGCTCGAGGCGGGCGCCGCGATCACGGTTGTAGCGCCGGAAGTCAGGGACGAGGTGCGGGAATGGTCCTCGAGCGCGAGAATTACCTGGATTGCGCGCCGTTTCCGCCCCGCCGACCTGGAGGGAGCGTTCCTGGTGGTTGCAGCAACCTCGCGGCTGGAAGTGAACAACCTGGTGTTCCGCGAAGCCAGAGGGCGAGGGATTCTCTGCAATGCCGTCGACGATCCGGAGCGCTGCGACTTCTATTACCCGGCAGTGCTGCGCCGGGGACGCCTGCAGATCGCCATTTCCACCGGAGGGTTGAGCCCGGCGCTGGCGCAGCGTTTGCGCCAGGAGCTGGAACAGGAGTTCTCCCCGGACTATGGAGACTGGCTCGAGGAGCTCGGCGAAACCCGCCGGCGGCTGATCAGCAGACCGGGGAATCGAAGCCAGCTACGCCGCCGGCTGCATCGCTTGGCCAGTCAGGAAAGCTTTGCGAAGTTTGCCCGAAGAAAACCGGCAGGAGGGCGCTCGGGATGAAGGGGCGAGTTTACCTGGTGGGAGCCGGTCCCGGCGATCCCGAGCTGTTGACCGTGAAGGCGTTGCGGGTGCTGGGTGCGGCCGATGTTGTCCTCCACGACGACCTGGTCTCACCTGAGATCCTGCAGCTTGTGCCGGCGAAGGCGTGCGTACACAACGTCGGCAAACGCTGTGGCCAGAAAATCATTAGCCAGCATGAGATCAACCAACTGATGGTGGCATACGCCTCGGCGGGTTATGCGGTGGTACGGCTCAAGGCAGGTGATCCCATGATCTTCGGCCGCGCCGCCGAGGAGATGGCCGCTCTGCGCTCCGCCAACCTCCGCTTTGAGGTAGTCCCGGGAGTTACGGCCGCCCTGGGAGCGGCTGCCGCAGCGCAGATCGCGTTGACCAGTCGTCGCGTCGCACCGGCGCTCGCCCTCGTTACCTATGCCCGCGCTGCAGGAGAACCGCCGACGAGATGGCGCAGCCTGATCGAAAGCGGCGCTACCCTCGCGCTCTACATGCCCGGAGACGACTATGGGAAGGTTTCCATCGAGCTGCGCGAAGCCGGACTCGACAGGGAGACCCCGTGCGCTCTTATCTCGCGCGCGAGCACTCCGGAAGAACAAATCCGCACAACCACTCTCGAGCGGCTCGCGGAAGAACCGCCGCTGCCCAGTCCCACACTGATCGTGATCGGCGCCGCAGCGCGCCAGACGGCGGAGCGCGCCGCACTGCCAGCCCAGTTGACCACCGGGCCGGACGCCAGAATGTATTGCTGACCGGCGAACTCGGCCATGAAGGCAACGCAAACCGCTGACTTCGAAAATCGCACTGTGGTCGCCTTCGAGAACCGCAAGAGCAAAGAGATTGCCACTCTGATCGCGAACCAGCACGGGGTTCCATTGGTCGCGCCGGCCATGCGGGAAGTTCCCCTGGAAGAAAACCAGGCGGCATTCGCGTTCGCCGAGGAGCTGCTGGCAGGCCGGCTGGAGGCTGTGATCTTCATGACCGGAGTGGGGACGCGAACGCTCATGGAGGTCCTGAAAACGCGTTACCCGCAAGAAACGATCGTGCGCGCTCTCACCCAATTGCTGGTAGTGCCGCGCGGTCCAAAACCGATTGCGGTCCTGCGCGAGTTGCAGGTGCCGATCGGCGCCGTGGTGGCGGAGCCGAACACGTGGCGGGAGGTCCTGCAGACACTCGATCAACGCCCGCAGGGCTTCCTGCTAGAGGGCCGGCGGGTTGCGGTCCAGGAATATGGCGTCAGCAACGCCACGTTTCTGGACGAACTGCGGAAGCGGGGCGCCG
>DASPOW010000079.1:0-5038 GCA_035625855.1 Candidatus Methylomirabilota bacterium
CGGACGTCCTCGTGCCTGTTGACAAGCAACTCGCCCGGGTAACGCACCGCGTGGCGATCATCGGGGGAAACCGTCACGCGTCGTACAACTCGCAAAGCGATGACTGGCTGGACGACCATCGCCTCCCGCCCCTGCGGATGCGCGGAATGTACCTGCAAGCCAATTACGTCGAAGGCCTCCTGGACGACCGCATCCGGTCGACCGTCCCGCACTGGCTGGCCTCGGCAATCGACCTGGTGCTGGGCGGGTTCATGATCTGGGTTTCGCGGCGCGCGCACACCTTCGCACGGCGCCTGTTGTGGCTTACCCTATTTTTCATACCGCTCGGGCTGGGTTACGTGGCTTCCGCGAACCTCGGATATGTTTTTGACTTCTCCCTGCCGCTGGTTCTGCTCTTCCTGCACGCTTTCGTCGAACACTACCTGCAACTGCATCGCCGAGCGCATGCACATGTGCCACAGCCGGAAGGGAGAAACATCAATGTTTGATAACCTGCGCCGGGGCATGTGCGGCCTTCGGAGTGCGGTTCGTCTCGGCGCGATTGCCTCCCTGTTTGCGATCTCCCTGGCGGGCTCGGTATCGTTCGGACAGGGAGACCCGCCACAACCTCCCAAAGATTCCGAGAAGAAGGAAAAGAAAACGAAGCTCGGCCCCCGCACCTCGACTCCGCGCGCGGGCAGCGCGTCCACGAACAGCGCTGGAGGCGCGAAAAAACCCGCTTCCAGCGGCGGCCAAGGCTCAACCAAGAGTGGGAAGGCCACACCTTCGGGCCAAGGGACCAAAGACGGAACCGGCGCCGGCGGCGTCTCTACCACAGGCGGAAAGAAGGCTGCCGGCAAAGGCAAGGGTGCTTCCAAGAAGCCCCCTAAGCAGGACGCTGGCCCGGGCCAGAAGAACCCCCAAGGCAGCACCGGAGACAAGTCAGGGCCTCCCGGGGCGGCTTGAGCGGGATCCCTTTGCGGTTCAGCCTGGCCATGGGAACTTTCCGCCGGGCGGTTTCGTACCTTGAAGCAGCAGACGAACGGAGGACCTCATGCTTGCCCTTAAACTCTCCAACACCGCACTTCGGCGCGTTCGCTCCCTGATGTCCCTGGCCCTGCCGGTCGCGTTTCTCATGCTTGCGTCCGGGTTTCTGGCGGCGCGGGCCAGCGGCGAGGAATGGACGAGGACGTATTCCATTTCCGGCCACCCGAAGGTGCGCATCTCGACGAACGATGGAGCGGTGCGGGTCTACACGTCGGACGCAAACCAGGTGCAGTTGCGGGTCGAGTATCACGGGTACGAAATGGACCGTACCTTGAGGATTGAGAGCCGGCAGGACGCAAGCGGAGTGGAGCTGGATGCCCGGGTTCGCGGCAGTTGGGGCTTTTCTTGGCTTGGCTCGACGCGTTCTCTGCGCATCGAGGTGCATATGCCGCGCGGCGCGGACCTCAACGTAGACACCGGAGACGGTTCGGTGGAAACCGAAGCGATTGAAGGCGCCTTGGACATTCACACCGGCGATGGACACATTACCGTGCGCGGCGCCAAGGGCTTCACGCGGCTGCGCACCGGGGACGGCTCGATCGAGGGCCACGACCTAGACGGGACCGTGGAAGCCACCACCGGCGACGGGCACGTTCGGCTAGACGGCCGCTTCGAAGTGCTCAACATCAAGACCGGAGACGGGAGCATCGATGCCCGGGTGAATTCCGGCTCGAAGATGGCGTCCTCGTGGAACATTCGCACCGGGGATGGGAGCGTCGACGTGGCCCTTCCGGACGGCTTCCAGGCTTATCTCGACGCACAAACTCGAGACGGCCACGTAAACGTGTCCTTCCCTATCATGGTCGAGGGTGGAATCAGCAGCGCGCACGTTCAGGGAAAGCTGAACGGCGGCGGACAGACGTTCATGATTCACACCGGCGACGGCTCCATCCGCCTGCGCCGGACCTGAGCGGTTTCCTCTCCACAACCACAGCCGGCGACTGCGGAAGCGCAGGGAATCCTGCGCTTGGATGCCCCTTGCGCATACCCTATTGCATGACCTATAGTCATATATGAGGACTGGTCAGTATGGCCTTACGCAAAGCGACCCTAGAAGCGGTGAAACTCCAGAATTCACCGCCTGTCCCGGGCCGACGCCAGCGGAGAAGCACTCAAACGAGAGAGCGGCTGTTCCGGGCGGCGCTCGAGGTCTTTGCCCGCAAGGGATACGCCGAGAGTACGGTTGAGGACATCACCGAGGCCGCGGACGTCGGCAAGGGCACGTTCTTCAACTATTTTCCCAGCAAAGACCACATCCTCCTGGCTTTCGCCGAGATGCAGCTTCACAAGCTCGCGTCCGCGGTCGCCGAAGCTCGCGTTAAGAACGTGCCGCTGCGTGAATTCATGCGCGGCCTCGGCGTGCGCATGACACAAGAGCCGGTGCGCAACCCGGCCGTGATCCGGGCTCTCCTCCAGGCGTATCTCTCGACGACTCCCGTGCGCGAAGTGATGACCGGCCTGCAAAAGCGGGTGCACGCTCTGCACACGGAGATGATTCAACTGGGCCAGGCTCGCGGCGAGATTCGCCGCGACATCCCGGCGCGGGAACTGGCCTACGTTTTCCGGCAGACGATTTTCGGCACGCTGCTCATCTGGTCCCTTTACGGTGACGCGACGCTGCACTCCCGGATTCAGAAGGCGTTCGATGTGCTTTGGACCGGGCTGACACCGCGTGAATCCAACCCGCCTGCGCGCAAGGTCTCTTCGCTGAAGGCATCCGGAAGGAGCCTGCGATGAGCCGCAAGCGGATTCTGCTGCTGGCAGGGATCGCGGCCGTGGCTCTAGCGGCCACCGCGGTATACGCGGGCTGGTTTCGCAAGGACACTTCCCTGCGCGGTTCGGGGACGGTCGAAGGGCACAACATCCGCGTGGGCTCCAAGGTCGGCGGGCGCATTACCCAGGTTTTGGTGAAGGAAGGGGACCTGGTGCAGCCCGGCCAGATTCTGGTCACGTTTGACGACAAAGAACTGGAGGCCGAACTCAACGAAGCCCACGCCAACGCCGCGAAGGCCACGCGCGGCTACCGCCCCGAGGAAATTGCCGAGGCCCGGGCCGCGGCAGCGCAGGCCTTGGCGGAATACGACCAGAGGAAGAACGGTTACCGCAAGGAGGACATTGCGGCGGCCCAGGCGGACCTTGACCGTACCAAAGCCGATGAGTTGCGTGCCCGGCAGGACCTCGAGCGCTACGAGTACCTGGCCAAGAAAGACCTCGTCTCCAAGCAGCAGCGCGACGCGGCCGAGGCCACGTGGAAGATGGCTGTCGCCCAGCGCGACAACGCTCAGCACAAGTTGGACGAATGGCAACGCGGCTACCGGCCGGAGGAGATCGCCGCGGCTGAGGCGCATTATCATCAAACCCTCGCCACCCTGCGCAAAATGGAGCGAGGCTACCGCCGGGAAGAGGTCGAGCAGGCGGTAGCCGCGCAGGCGCTCGACGAGGCCCGGTTTCGCGAACGGCAAGTGCTCTCGCCCGCGATAGCCACCGTTGAAGTCCTCGACGTGCGCCCCGGCGATCTGATTGCACCCAACACTCCGGTCGCGACGCTGCTCGAACGGACGCAGATCTACGTCCGCATCTACATTCCGGAAACGCAGCTCGGGGGCGTGCACATCGGCCAAAAAGCCGAGGTGCGCCTGGATGCCTTTCCCCGGGCGGTCTTCGACGGCGCCGTCGAGCAGATCAATCAGCAAGCCGAATTCCTGCCGCGCAACGTTCAGACCCAGGAGGAACGCGTCCACGAAGTCTTTGGAGTGAAGATTCGGATCGACGATCCTTCCGGCCGCGTTCGTCCGGGCATGGCCGCCGACGTCAGACTGAAATCGACCGGGTGAAGCAGTGAATCCTTCCGCCCCGAATAGCCAACCCGCCATTTCCGCGGAAGGGCTCGTCCGCCGCTTTGGGAATTTCACCGCGGTGGATGACGTCAGCTTCCGCGTCGAGAAAGGCGAGATCTTCGGGTTCCTCGGGCCGAACGGGAGCGGCAAAACGACGGTTATCAAGCTGCTGACCGGGCTGCTTCCGCTGAGCGGCGGCAACGCCTCTGTGGAAGGGCTCGACGTACGCACCCAGGCTGAAGCGGTCCGCGAGAAAATCGGCTACATGTCGCAGGAGTTCAGCCTGTACGACGACCTGACGGTGACCGAGAACCTGCTGTTCTACGGGCGCATCTACGGCTTGCCGCCGGACCGTCTCAAGCGGCGCATCGCGGAAACGGTGGAACTCAACGAACTCGGTCCCTACGTCAACCGCCTCGCGGGCAAACTTTCGGGAGGGTGGAAACAGCGTTTGGCACTGGGCTGCTCCCTGCTGCACGAGCCGAGCCTCCTTTTTCTTGACGAACCGACGGCCGGCATCGACCCCGTCGCGCGCCGGCAGCTCTGGGACCTGCTCTTCGAACTGTGCGCGCACGGAATGACGTTTTTTGTGACCACGCACTACATGGACGAAGCGGAACGCTGCAGCCACGTGGGGTACATCCATTTCAGCAAGCTCATCGCTGACGGAACGCCATCCCAACTCAAGGCCCTGCCGGAGGTGAACCCGCCTGGAATGCAACGGGTCGAAATCCTGACGCCGAACAGCGCGCGGGCGCTGCGGCTCGCGCGGCAAACTCCCGGAGTCCGGCGCGCCACAATCTTCGGCCAGTCCGTGCACGCGCAGCTGGAGGAGACCCTTTCCACAAGCACTCTCCAGGATAGGTTGAGCAGGGACGGCATCCACGTCGCGGAGATACGGCCGCTGGAACCGAGCCTCGAGGACGTCTTTGTTGCGCTGACCGACAAGCACCAGGTCCCGGTCGAAGGCGCCCATGCGTAACACCTTCCGGGGTCTGGGCGCCATTTTCTACAAGGAAGCGCTGCACATACGCCGGGATTTTACGACCCTCTTTTTTTCGCTGATTATTCCGCTGCTGCAGATGACGCTCCTGGGCTTCGGCATCGACACCAACATCCGCCAGGTGAACACGGTGGTGTTCAACGCGGACGGCCGGCAGGAGAGCCGCGACCTA
>DASPOW010000080.1:0-8240 GCA_035625855.1 Candidatus Methylomirabilota bacterium
GCGGGCGCGCGCCTGGAACGTGCCCTGGCGAACTTCTTCCTGGATGTACACACGAAGGAACACTCCTACACGGAGGTTCTTCCGCCTTTTCTTGTCAATACGGCTTCACTCGTGGCCGACGGCAAGCTGCCCAAGTTTGCCAGTGACATGTTCCATATCGAGGGCAGCGATTTCTGGCTCACCACCACAGCGGAGACAGAATTGACCAACCTCTTCCGGGACGAAACTCTGGACGCCGACGCCCTGCCGGTCCGAGTGTGCGCCTGGACCTCGTGCTTCCGTTCCGAAGCGGGCGCGGCCGGAAAAGACACGCGCGGCATCAAGCGCCAGCACCAATTTCAAAAGGTCGAACTGTTCAAGTTCACGCGGCCGGAACAGAGCTATGAAGAGCTGGAGCGTCTTGTGGGCAACGCCGAAGCCATTCTGCAGAGGCTCGGCATTCACTACCGAGTGATGCAGCTTTGCGCGGGGGACACGGGATTCGCCTCGTCCAAGACATACGACATCGAAGCATGGCTTCCTTCATCCTCCGAATTCATGGAAATTTCGTCTTGTTCGAATTGCGAGGCGTTCCAGGCGCGCCGGGCCGGGATCCGGATGAAAAGCAAGGGAACCAAGAGCGAGTTTGTGCATACGCTGAACGGCTCCGGCTTGCCGGTTGGACGCACCTGGATCGCGATCGTGGAGAACTGCCAGCGGGCCGACGGCTCCGTCGTCATCCCGGAAGTGCTGCGCCCGTACATGGGGATGGACCGAATTCCCGCCCTTGCCGGTTCCGAGGCCTGAAAATGCCTTGAGCGGCGTTTTTTGGGCTAACTCTAATCAAACAAAACACTTATCAAACCATCGGCCCGGTCTGGGTGCTGCCGTGCTTGCCCCATACGTGCCGCAACCCTTTGAATTTGCACGTTTTCGTTTGACACCCCTTTTTCCGCTTGCATACACTGCGCTCACCCGTGGTTCAAGGGGGATATCAAGGCTAGCCTCTCCACGGAACAACAACAATCGAATGACCTTTTTTGCGCGCTTGGCGCGGTTCCTGTTCTGGTTGCTCATCGTGTCCTGGGGCGTTGCGCTCCTGCGCCGCATCGCGGCCTGGGCGCTGCAGCGCTCTGCTCCTCACGATGTGGATGAGCCCGCGCAGGCCTCCGTGGCGCGGAGGCTGCACCGCGACCCGGTTTGTGGAACCCACGTTTCCGACCAGATTTCGGTCCCGCTGCTCGAGGCGGGGGAAACATTGCATTTTTGTTCTGAGGAGTGCCGGACGAAGTACGCGAACTTGCACCGCCCCGCCGTCAACGAATAGGCGGGAGCGACACCCTTTTCACGGAAAGGAATCAACTAGATGGCTACGGTTGCAAAACCCACTGCCCCGCCGATGGTGCCGAGGATCGCCCCGCGCGAGGATCTCAATCCTTTCCGCATCGCTCAAATCCAGTTCGACATGGCGGCGGAATTCCTGAAGCTGGACCCCAGCCTTCGCCAGATCCTGCGAACGCCCAAGCGCGTGCTCGAGGTCTCCATTCCGACGAAGATGGACAACGGCCAAGTGAAGGTGCTCACCGGCTACCGCGTTCAGCACAACGTGGCGCGCGGGCCGGGCAAAGGAGGCATCCGCTACCATCCCGGCGTCACCGTAGATGAAGTCAAGGCTCTGGCTGCCTGGATGACCTGGAAGACCGCCACGGTCAATGTTCCGTTGGGGGGCGCCAAGGGCGGTGTGATTTGCGACCCCAAGCGCATGTCCAAAGGCGAACTCGAGCGCATGACCCGGCGGTACGCCAGCGAAATCCTCCCCATCATCGGGCCCGACCAAGACATCCCCGCTCCGGACGTCTACACCGACTCCCAGACCATGGCTTGGATTATGGACACCTATTCCATGACCATCGGCCGCAATGCCCATGCGGTGGTGACGGGCAAGCCGCTTTCCCTGGGCGGGTCGGCGGGGCGCGACGAAGCCACTGCCCGCGGGCTCATCTATGTAGTCGAGGAAGCCTGCAAGATGAAGAAGATTCCGCTGCGCGGAGCGACCGTGGCCATCCAAGGCTTCGGCAACGCGGGCTCGATTGCTGCGCGGCTCTTCGCCGAACGAAAAGCCAAGATCATCGCCATCAGCGATTCACGCGGAGGCGTGACCAATCCCCGCGGCCTTGATCCGCTCAAGGCACTGCGCTACAAGGAGCGCTCCGGCACAGTGGTGGGCATGCCCGGCGCTTCGCGCATTTCCAACGACGACCTGCTCACCATGAAGTGCGACATCCTGGTTCCCGCAGCGCTCGAAAACGTCATTACGCTGCAGAACGCCGACCAGTTGAGGACGCGAATCGTCGCCGAGGCCGCAAACGGTCCTACCACGCCGCACGCCGATGAAGTTCTCGCGCGGCGGGGTATCACCGTGCTTCCCGACATTCTCGCCAATGCCGGCGGGGTCACCGTCAGTTACTTCGAATGGGCTCAGAATCTGCAGGGAGTCACCTGGGACCTCGAAGAAGTGCATGTGCGTCTGCAGAAGATCATGGTGCGGGCGTTCCACGAAATGGTGGAGACGATGCGCAAACACCACGTACCCCCGCGCGCGGGCGCCATGATTCTCGCCGTCGGGCGCGTCGCCGAAGCAACGCTCGTCCGCGGCCTCTTCCCGTAGAAACGGACGCGCGCAGAAAAACGTGCCGCGGCTCGGCGTCCGGCCTCACATCGGGAAGCTCGAAGAATTTTTCTATTGCACCGGAGAAGAAGCGCGCGTACATTCGCGAGTGCCGGCTCGTCCCGCGGTTGGGGCGTGGCCGGCAATTTTCGCTTCGCGAATGTTTTCCACAGGGAAAAGGAAGCTCTCGTTGGTGGCGGCGAACTAGAAAGAGATGAGCAACCACTCCAGCAATCATTCTGCGGCGGCGCCGCCGATTCTTCTGACAATCGCCGGCTTCGATCCTTCCTGCGGCGCGGGCGTGGCCGCCGATTTGAAGACTTTCGCCGCGCACGGCTGCTACGGCGTCGCGGCCATTACCGCGCTCACGGTGCAAAACACCCAGGGCGTGGAGGAAGTACACAACACGCCCAGCGCCGCTCTGCGCGCGCAGCTCGAATGCCTGGCGAACGACTGCGAAATCGCCGCGGTCAAGATCGGTATGCTGGGCAACCGCGCGAACGCCGCTGCTCTCGCCGAATTCCTGGATGCGCGCAAGATTCCCCACATCGTGCACGATCCGGTCCTCAAGTCTTCCAGCGGCCGCGAACTGCTCGACGCCGCGGGAATCAAGTTTGTCTCCTCGGAACTGCTGAAGCGCGCCACCGTCATCACCCCCAACATCGAAGAAGCCCAAGTTCTGAGTGGCGTGACCATCAAGGACATCGCCGGGATGGAAGCGGCCGCCCGGAAAATCGTGGAGATGGGCGCCCGCGCGGCGCTGGTCAAGGGCGGACACATGGAGCGCGCCGTGGACATTCTCTTTGACGGCAGCGAGGCGGTTACTCTCAGCGGCGACCGGGTGAAGTCCGACAACATGCACGGGACGGGTTGCACGTTCGCGTCGGCGCTCGCAGCACAACTGGCCCTGGGACGCTCGCTCGTGGAAGCCGCGATGCTGGCCAAGGCCTACGTCATGAAAGCGATTGAGAAGGGTTATCCCGTCGGTAAAGGCCGCGTGCCGCTCGATCATTTCTATCGCCAGCGCATCGAGCCGCCGACGCGCGGCGTGCACGAACTTCCCCAGCACGGCATTCACCCCGCCGCCGAGCCCGCCGCACACTAATTCAATTTAGACGAGTTTACGTTCTGCGGTAGGCGACCCGTCCCCCGACGATTGTCGCCATCGGCGCGCCCTGGAAGCCCCGCCCGTCAAACGGCGAGTTGCGCGAACGGCTCGCCGACTGGTTCACGTCGTAGGTCCAGGCGTGGTCCATTGAAAAAACGGTCAGGTCCGCCGGCTGGCCGGGCGCGATCTTGCGCTCCCTGCCCAGCACGCGAGCCGGGCCGGTGGTGAAAAGCTCCACCACGCGCATCAGAGAAATCCGCCCCGGGTGCACGAGTTGCTCGAGCGCCAGCGCCAGCGCCGTTTCAAATCCCAGAATCCCGAAAGGCGCTCGGTCGAACTCCACGTCCTTCAGCGCCGGTTCGTGGGGCGCATGGTCCGTGGCAATGGCGTCCACCGTGCCGTCCGCCAGGCCCTGCAGCAGCGCTTCGCGATCCTCGCGCGCAGCCAGGGGCGGATTCATTTTGAAGCGGGAGTCGTAACGCACGTCCTCGTCAATCAGTGTGAAATGGTGCGGGGTCACCTCGCAGGTCACGCGCAGGCCGCGCTGTTTGGCGCGACGCACCTCGTCGAGCGAAGCTTTGGCGGAGAGGTGCGCGATGTGCAGCCTGGCTTCGGTCAAGGCGGCCAACTGGACGTCGCGCGCCACGCAAATCGCCTCCGCGGCGGCCGGCATTCCCGCCAGGCCCATTCTTATGGAAGTCACGCCTTCCCGCATGACCGCGCCGGCGGCCAGGGAAACGTCTTCGGAGTGCTCGATCACCGGCAGATCGAGCGAGCGCGAATACTCCATCACTTGCCGCGCGAGCTTCGCCGTCGCGATCGGCTTTCCGTCGTCGCTCACGGCGACAATCCCCGCTTCGCGCATCGCCGCAATTTCCGCCAGGGCTTCGCCTTTGCTTCCCGCTGACGCCGCGCCGATGGGCCATACCCGGACGCTGGCGCCGGCCCGGGCCCGGTCCAGAATGAATCGCGTCACCGACGCATTGTCGTTCACGGGCTTCGTGTTGGGCATGCAGCACACAGCCGTAAAGCCACCGCGTGCAGCGGCGCGCGTACCCGTTTCGATGGTCTCCGAGGATTCCTGCCCCGGCTCGCGCAGGTGCGCGTGCAGGTCAATGAAGCCCGGCGCGACGACGAAGCCCGCCGCGTCGAAAGTCTCCGCGCCCTGCGCCCGCGCCGCGAGGGAGCCTGCGGGAGCGACTTCGACAATCTTTTCACCGTCCACAAGAATGTCCCGCGCCGCGTCGCTACCGCTGGCGGGATCGACCACCCGTCCGTTCTTAATCAGCAGCATGGGTGGAACTCCTTGCGGGCTGTTCCGCCGGACCCGCCGCCTGGGGCGCTTCCTCTCCGCCGCCGCCGATGAGCAGAAACAAGGTTGCCATGCGCACCGCAATACCGTTGGTCACCTGCTCGAGCACGCACGATTGCGGTCCGTCTGCCACTTCGGGGGAAATTTCGATGCCGCGGTTCATGGGCCCGGGGTGCAGCACAACCGCGCCGGGCCTCGCGCGGCGCAAGCGCTCCGCGTTGAGCTGGTAAAGCAGGATGTACTCCTCCGCGGAGAGGGCCGGCTCGTGCAGACGCTCCGTTTGCACCCGCAGAACGAGAACAACATCGGCGCCCTCGAGCGCTTCGTTCAGGCAGGTTGTGCGGCGGATCGTCGCCCCGGGCGGCCCGGCTTTCTCAAGTTCCTTCGGCACCCACATCGCCGGGCCGCAAAGGGTAATGCGGCACCCGAACTTCCCCAGCAGATGCATGTTCGACCGCGCCACGCGGCTGTGCGCGACGTCACCCAGAATGGTCACGTTCAGGTTATCGATGCTGCCGCGGCGGTCACGGATTGTCAGCGCATCCAGCAGACCTTGCGTCGGATGCTCGTGTGTCCCGTCGCCGGCGTTGATGACCGGAATACTCAGATGGCGCGCAACAAAATCCGGCGCGCCGGACGCCGCATGGCGCATTACCAGACAGTCGGGCTTCATCGCGTCGAGGGTATGCACCGTATCGAGCAGCGACTCTCCCTTCTTCAAGCTGGACGACTCCGCCTGGAGATTCATGGTGTCCGCGCCGAGCCGCGCCGCCGCGGTCGTAAAACTGATGCGCGTGCGCGTGGAGTTCTCGAAGAACGCCAGAGCCACGCTCTTTCCCCGGAGCGTGGCCAGTTTCTTCAGCGGGTGTTTCTGGATTTCCTGGAAGGGCTTGCTCTGATCGAGCAGGAAAGTCAATTCGTCCGCGCCAAGCGGTTCAAGAGCCAGAAGATCGCGGAATCTGGGTGTCACATCCTCGTCTCGCCGGGAATTCGGCTAGCCCACGCGGTCCACTATCATGACGCGCTCCTGGCTGTCGACCTCCCGCAAGCGCACCTCGATAATCTCTGTGGGCGAAGTTTGCACGCTGCGTCCGATGAATTGGGCCTCGATCGGCATCTCGCGGTGTCCGCGATCGATCAGCACGCACAGCCGCACCCGCTTCGGCCGCCCCAGGTCAAACAGTCCGTTCATGGCCGCCCGGATGGTCCGCCCGGTGTAGAGGACGTCGTCCACCAGGACCAGGTCCATCTCGTCCACGCCGAAGGGCATGTTGGAAGAAGCCAGCACGGCATGCGGCGCGATCTTCGAAAGGTCGTCGCGATAGAGCGTGATGTCCAGCGTGCCCACCGGCACGTCAACGCCGTCAATCCCGCGCATGGCCTTGGCGATGCGCTCCGCCAGGGGAACACCCCTGCGGCGGATGCCCACCAGGGCCAGCTCCTTCGTGCCGCCGCTCTTCTCCACGATTTCATGGGCCAGCCGCTGCAGCGTGCGGTCAATTTCCGCGGCTGACATCAGCTGTCCCTTTTCCTTAATCTCCATGGCCGCGTAATCCTAGCATATCGCCTGTGGCCGGGGCATGCGCCCCCTTCGTGGTAGACTGCCGCGCCGGGTCGGGAGGATGTAGTCATGACTGCAGTCGTGCACCCTGTGCGGCGCGCTCGCGGAAACACGCTGGCCGGCTTGCTGATTCTGGCGGCCGCGGCCGGTGCAGCCCTGGCGCAAACTCGACGCGCTGCGGCTCCCACTCCGGCGAGCCATCCCGCCCGGATACCTCGCCTCGTCGTCCTGGTTGTCGTGGACCAGATGCGCGCCGACTATGTGGACAAGTTTCGCGGCCAATGGAGCGCCGGGCTGAAGCGCCTCGTCGAAGAAGGCGCGTGGTTCCGCCAAGCTGCCTACCCGTACGCCAACACGGAAACCTGCGTCGGGCACTCCACGGTTTCCACCGGCGCGTTTCCGTACATGCACGGCATGATTGCCAACGAATGGTGGGATCCCACTTGGGACAACGGCCCCGGCAAGGAAAAAGGGCTGCGCATCCCGTGCACCGCCGACCGGAACGCAAAGAACTCCGCCTACGCCGGCCTGAAGGCCGGCGGCGAGAATCCGAAATACGGAGACAGCGCCGCGAATCTGGCAGTTCCGGCGCTGGCCGACGAGCTGCGCTTTCAGGGTGGAGGAGCGACGCGCGTCGTAACGTTTTCGATCAAGGCCCGGGCGGCGATTGCCCTGGCTGGCCATCGCGCCGACGCGGTCACCTGGTTTGACCCGTCCAGCGGCGCCTGGGTCACTTCCAGCGTCTACGGCTCGATGCCGTTCATCGAGGACTTCGCCAAAGCGCACCCGGTGAAAGAGGACTACGGGAAAACCTGGGCGCCGGTTCTCCAGGAATCGGCCTACCTTTATGGCGATACTGCGAAAGGCAGCGTCGCGCCGGAGGGCTGGGGCCCTTCGCTTCCACATCCGTTGCGCGGCAAGGACGACTCTTCCGGTCCAGACCGTTCTTTCTACAGCCAATGGCAAACCAGCCCGTTTTCGGACGACTATCTCGCCCGGTTTGCCGAGCATTCGGTCGATGCGCTGGGCCTCGGCGGGGGCGGCGGCACGGATTTTCTGGGCATCAGCTTCTCCGCGCTCGATTATGCGGGCCACGCCTTCGGCCCTCGAAGTCACGAGGTGCAAGACATTCTGGCCCGGCTGGATCGGTCGCTCGGCGCTCTGCTCGATCATCTCGATCGCAAGGTCGGCCGGGGAAACTACGTCGTCGCCTTGACCGGCGACCACGGCGTTGTGCCCATTCCCGATGACATGCAACAAACCGGCGCCAGCGCGGGCTGGTTCGACCTCGCCGCCATAATTCCTACGTTTGAGAAGGCCCTCGAGCCGTTTCACTACCCGGACCCTTCGCTGATCCTGGTCACCGGAAGCGACCTCTATCTCGCTCCCGGCGTCTACGAGAAACTCCGGAGCGATCCGCCCGCTATGCGCGCCGTCAAGGACGCTCTGACGCGAATTCCGGGCGTGGCCGCGGTGTATTCGGCTGACGAACTGGCGGACCGCCCCGCAACCGCCAGCCCGCTGCGCAATGCCGCGGCCGACGGTTTCTTTCCCGGGCGCAGCGGCGACCTCTTCGTCATTCCCAAGCCGTATTGGGCCTTCCTCTATGTTG
>DASPOW010000081.1:0-2083 GCA_035625855.1 Candidatus Methylomirabilota bacterium
TCGCGGCCCGCTTCTTGCTTTCTCGGTTCGTCTGTCATGGCTGCTGATCCTTTCTTTAGCGAGTCGCATTACTCGCGTATCTGCTGCGGAGCCCGCGGATCTTTCCTCAGGGACCTTAGTTCCGGCGTCTTTTTAGCATAATCGGCGGAATATCCCAACTGGAGCGCTTTGGCAATCAACTTCAAGGCTTCATCCCGGTTGCCCAGCAGTTCATAAGACTCCGCGACGCTGGCCACGGTGTCGGGGTTTTGGGGCGCGAGCTGCAGCGCCTTGCGCATCAGCGGCAGCGCGCGATTTTCGTCTTTAAGAGCGGCGTAATCGGCCGCGACGTTCGTCACGAGAAACGGGTCGTCCGGCGTAATCTTCAGCTGCTCCGAAGCCAATTCGATCGCTTTCCTGTAGTCGCTGGCCATCTCGTCAGGATGATCGGCCCATTGTTCGGCGTCGCCGAGCTTGCCCCAGAGATACCAGTTGCCGGGCTTGCGCTCCACGGCCCGCTTGTAAATGGCAACGGCCTCCGAAAAACGGCCTTCCAAACGCAGCAGCGTTCCTAGCGCAACCATGGCCGGAAGGTATTGCGGGTCGAGCTGGAGCGCGCGCTCGTAGAAGCCGCGGGCATCGTCCAAGCGTTCCTGCTTCCGATATACCAGCCCCAAGTCATAAAGAACGCGCGCATTGTCGGGAGCTTTCTCCAGCGCGATCTTCAGGTTCTTTTCCGCTGATTTGTAGTCGCCCGTGTCAATCTGCAAAGCGCCGAGCCAATAAGGCCATCGCCAGTCATCCGGGGCGAGGTCCATCGCGGTTTGCAGTGCAGCCTTTGCATCCCCCAGCCGGCCCTGCTGCCGGTAGGCTTCACCAAGCGCGGCGCGAGCGTCAGCGCTCCTGGGATCCAGTTCCCTTGCGCGCTCCAGTTCATGGGTGCCGAGGCTGTCCTTGCCCTCGGCGACGTGAATCATTCCAAGCGTGGTTTGCACGTAGGAGATTTCCGAATTGATGGCCGCGGCGCGCGCCGCCGCCTGGTCGGCCGCGGAGGCCCACTTCTTGTCGGAGGTATCGAGGTACATGCGCCAGTTCGCGCGCGCCAGGCCGGCGTGCGCCAGCGCAAAATCAGGGGAGCGCTCGAGGGTCCGCTGGTAGAGCTTGATTGCCTCTTCGGTGTTGCCCGGCTTGTCGTACCGCAGCAGCGTTTCCTCTGCCGCCAAGTAGTCTTGATATGCCGCCCGGCTCGTACCCGCGAAACGCGCCTGTGCCGCTCTTCTAACCAGCGGGCTTAGAAGGGCGAGGACAGACAAGGCCAGGACCGCAGCGGTGATCCAGACCATTCGGGCGCGCGGCGGCTTTTTCCTGGCAGATGCCGTAACCGGCGGACTGGCAAGCGTCGCCAGGGCATCGTGCAGCTTCGCCGCGCTGGTGTACCGTTCCCGCGGGTCAACGTTTGTCGCGGTGTCAATGATGCGCCTCAGCGCCGGCGAGATTGCCGTCTGCGGTCCCGCCTCCCGCGACGGGAGGCTGTTGCCAAGCTGGTGCCCGCCAGTGCAGACAAACTGCAACAGCACGCCCATGGCGTAGATGTCGCTCTGGATCGAGGGCGGACTGCCTGCGTAGAGCTCGGGCGCCATGTAGTCGCGCGTGCCGCCCCAGCGCGTTTCCCGGTGGAGCTCGTGGCTCAGGCCAAAATCCATAAGCAGGATGCGCCCGCCTTCGGCGCGCATGGCGTTGCCGGGTTTGATGTCCCGATGCAGCAGGCCCGCGTGGTGGACGGCGCTGAGCGCGTCACAAAGCTGCGTCCCGATCTCCACGGTCTCCTTTTCCGATCTCGGCCCCTCCGTATCCACCCATTGCGCAAGCGTTTGCCCACGGACAAAATCGCTCCACAATCCTACCCGCCCGTCGTGGCGGTCTACCCCGTAGACGGAAACCGTGTTGGGGTGGCGCACGCGGGCCATCGCCCGCGCTTCCGAAACAATGGAAGCGAACTCTTCTTCCGGCTTTAGCCCGCGGGGCAGCAGAAGTTTGAGCGCGACTTCTCGCTCCAGCGTCAGATCCCAGGCTCGATAGACTTCACCAAACCCCCCCATGCCCA
>DASPOW010000082.1:0-4367 GCA_035625855.1 Candidatus Methylomirabilota bacterium
TTCTGCAGCCGCTCGAAGCTCCGGATGAGCAGCCCTCCGCCCGCCAGCAACGGCACGGCAACCGCCAATTCCGTCACCACCAGCGCCGCCAGCCACCGCCGCCCGCCCGAGGCCACTCCGCCGCGCTGTCCCCCTTCCTTCAGCACCGGCGCGAGGTCGCGCGAGCCCGCGCCTTTCACCGCCGGCATCAGCCCGCAAAGCACCGCCGTCAGCAGAGTGAGCCCCGCCGCGAACCCCAGTACCCGGCCGTCAATGTGCATGTTCGTGAGCGGCTCGACGAACGCGATCGTCTCGATGGGATTGAGCGCGCGCAGGACGGGCACGGCCGCGTAACCCAGCAGGACTCCTGCCGCGCCGCCGAGCGTTGCCAGCAGCGTGCTCTCGGTCAGCAGTTGCCCCGCCACCCGCAGCCGGCCCGCCCCAAGCGCGCGCCGCAGCGCCAGTTCGCGCTCCCGCCCCACGCCCTGCGCCAGCAGCAGGCTGGCCACGTTTGCGCAGCAGATCAGCAGCAGGAAGCCCACCGCCGCCACCAATGCTGCCAGCGCCTTCTCGACTCGCCCGGTAACGTCTCCCAGGGCCTCCTGCCGCAGCGGAATGAGCTGCACGCTCCACCCTGTGCGCTCCCGGGGATATTCGCGCTCCAGCTCCTTGGCGATGGCTTTGAGCTCCCGGTCGGCCTGCTCGCGGCTCACTCCCGGCTTCAGCCGCGCCACCAGGTCGTGATCGTGCCCCAGGCGTTCCGCAAGCGGCATCCCCTCGATGTTTCTCTGGTCCGGTATCCAGATCTGCGCGCCGGCAGGTTCATCGAATCCCGCCGGCAGAACGCCCACCACCGTCGTGATTCTCCCGTCGAGATTCAGCGTCCTGCCAGGTGCGCCCGGGTCTCCGGCGAATTCCCGGCGCCACAGCCCGTAGCCGATGAGCGCCACCGCCGGTCCGCCGGGCCGGCGCTCTTCCGCGCTGAAGTCCCGCCCATGAACCGGGCTGACTCCCAGCGTGCCCAGATAGTCCGCCCGGACCATCGCTCCCTGCAGGATTTCCGGCTCGTTCCGCCCGAGCCAGTTGAAGGAACGCTGCAGCGCCAGCCCTATGCTGGTGAACGAATGGCCGCGGTCGCGAAATGCCTGGTACTCCACCAGCGAACTGCCGTACGGGTCGAATCCTTCCCGCATGGCCACGCTGAAAACGATCCGGTCGATGTCCTTCACCGGCAGCGGCTCGAGCAGCAGCGTATTCACCGCGCTGAAAATCGCCGTATTCGCGCCGATTCCCAGGGCCAGCGTCACCACCGCCACCGCGGTAAACAGCGGATTCTTGCGCAGCATGCGCGCCGCGAACCGCGTGTCCTGCGCGAGATTCTCGAGCAGGCTCACGCCCCGCGCGTCCCGGCACTCTTCCTTCACCTGGTCGAGGCCCCCGAAATCGAGCCGCGCCCGCCGCCGGGCCTCTTCCGGCGCGTCGCCCGCGCGAATGTATTTCTCCGCCTGCTTCTCGAAATGCGCGCGGAGTTCTTCGTCAAGCTCGCTCTCCACGCGCTTCCGCCGGAAAAGCGCCCGCATTCGAAATGCAATGCCGCTCCACATCGTTCGCCTACGCCGTTTCCAGTACCTGCGCGACCGCGGCCGTCAGTTTTCGCCAGGCGTCTTTCTCCGTCTCCAGTTGTTTCCGTCCGCCGCGGGTCAGTTCGTAGTATTTCGCCCGGCGGTTGTTCTCCGAAGCGCCCCAGCGCGCTTTGATCCATCCCCGGCGCTCCAGGCGGTGCAGCGCCGGGTATAGCGATCCCTGCTGGATGTGCAGAACGTCCTGAGAGATTTGCTGCAGCCGTTCGGAAATCGCCCAGCCGTGCTGCGCCCCCAGCGCCAGCGTGCGCAGAATCAGCAGGTCCAGAGTCCCTTGCGGAAGTTCGATTCGGCTTGTGCGCAAGCTGCCCTCCCCTTTCGCTTCGACAGGAGCGTACCATTCCTCCTGTCGAAGCACAAGGGGGACCGCCCTCCTGCTAGCGGAAAAAAAAGAAAAGCGCGACGATCAGAACGGCGATCGCCCCAAGGATGGCGTAAATCAAATAGCCCCAAGCGAGCGTTTCCGATGTGACCTTGGTTGAGCGCTTCATATATACAAGCCGCCTGGAGGACGGTTCCGTGTCAAGTGCACAATTGCCTCTCGCTGTCCGGCCTTCTCTCGCCGCAGCCCTCGGCCCTCTTGCGTGGCATGGTATAATGTGTATTACGGTCGCGGTTGGTCATTCTTTTCCCGCCCCATGAGCCGCACGGTGTGTCGCAGAATGTCTCCCTCAGAGTCTCGCGCTCCAGTTGTGGATTCCTCAGCTAAGTCCTTTGGAATGTGCACTTGCGGAAATTTGCCAAATAACCCCTTTAGAATCCGCACTTCCAAAATCACTGGACTTAAAGTCCTTTGCAATGAACACTTCCGCAAAAACCCCCCGGGGTGGGCCTCGCCCGGCGCCCTATGACCACCCAGCTCCAGTTCAACCTCAAGCCCGAACGCCGCATCTGGACCGTCAGCGAGCTCACCGCGCGCATTCGCGACCTTCTGGCCCGCAATTTCACCGACATGTGGGTCACCGGAGAAATCTCCAACGCCCGCGTGGCCCAGTCCGGCCACCTCTATTTCACCCTCAAGGACGAGCGCGCGCGGATCAGGTGCGTCTGTTTCAAGCAGCAGCTTCGCCTGCTCAAGTTCGACATCGGCGATGGCCTGCGCGTGAACCTGCGCGGCTCGGTGAGCGTTTATGAACCGAGCGGGGAATACCAGATTTATGTCGAGACCATCGAGCCCGCCGGCCTCGGCGCCTTGCAGCTTGCCTTCGAGCAGTTGAAAAAGCGCCTCGAAGCGGAAGGCCTCTTCGACCCTGCGCGCAAAAAGCCGCTGCCGCTCCTTCCCCGGCGCATCGGGCTCGTCACTTCCCCCGGGGGCGCGGCCGTGCGCGACGTCGTGCGCATCCTCGTCCGCCGGTTTCCCAACGTTTACGTCACCGTGCTTCCCGTGCGCGTGCAGGGCCCCGGCGCGGCGCAGGACATCGCCGAGGCGCTCGAGTTCTTCAACCGCAGGAAAATCGCGGATGTGCTGATTCTCGCCCGCGGCGGTGGCTCGATCGAGGATCTCTGGGCGTTCAACGAGGAAATCGTCGCCCGCGCTATCGCTGCTTCCGCCATTCCGGTGATTTCCGGCGTGGGACATGAGACCGATTTCACCATCGCGGATTTTGTCGCCGACGTGCGCGCCTCGACTCCCTCCGCCGCGGCGGAGATCGTCGTGCAAACGCGCCGCGAATTCGACAAGCACGTTGCCGACCTGCGCGATTCGCTCACGGCGCTTGTCCGCTACCGCCTCCTGGAATGGAGCCGCCGCGTGCACGAGCTTTCCGCCCGCTCCGGCTTCCGCCGCCCGCTCGATCTTCTGCGCCAGCGCCGCCAGCGCGCCGACGAGCTGACTTCGCGCCTCGCCCTGGGCCTCCGCGCCCGCCTCAACTCGGCGCGAAAGCGCTTCAACCTGGCGCACGTCCGCCTGGCGCGTTTCGACCTTCGCGCCCGCGTGGTTGTTCTTCACCGGCGTGTCGCAGGGTTGCAATCGAGGCTTGCTCTCGACTTGCAGGGGCGGCTGGACCGGTCGCGCAAGCGCTTGAGCGCCGCTCAGGTTCGGTTGATGTCCTTCGATTTTCGCGCCGCGATCGGGCGGTTGCACATCCGTCTGCAGCGCGTCTCGAATGATTTGAGCGCGCGCGCCGAGCGCTTCCTGCGCAGGAAGCGCGACCTCGCCGAGCGCCTCCGCTTGCAGCTCGAAGAGCGCAGCCCGCTGCGCGTCCTCGAGCGCGGCTACGCCATCGCCTACGACGCCGCCGGCAACGTCCTCCGCTCAACCGAGCAGGTCGCCCTCGGCGATGCCGTCGCCGTCCAGCTTCACCGTGGCCGCCTCACCACCGAAGTGAAACGCAAGGACTAGAAAGGAGAGAAAGGGAGCATCATTCCTGGTCGCTGGACGACACCTTGAGCACCGCGAGGAACGCTTCCTGGGGAATGTCCACCTGGCCGACGCGCTTCATGCGCTTCTTGCCTTCCTTCTGTTTTTCGAGGAGCTTGCGTTTGCGGGTGATGTCGCCGCCGTAGCATTTGGCCAGAACGTTCTTGCGAATCGCCGCGACGGTCTCGCGGGCGATCACGCGGCTGCCGATAGCCGCCTGGATGGGCACCTCGAAAAGCTGGCGCGGTATCAGCTTGCGCAGGCGGATGGCGAGCTCCCGGCCGCGGTCGAAGGCCTGCTCGCGGTGGCAGATGAGCGCCAGCGCGTCCACCGGCTCGCCGCCGACCAGCACGTCGAGCTTCACCAGGTCGGCTTCCTTGTAGCCGGAA
>DASPOW010000083.1:0-3331 GCA_035625855.1 Candidatus Methylomirabilota bacterium
CGAAAAGCTTCTTCATTTTCCCGACGGTCTTGATGCTGTCGACATTGCCCATGGGCCGCAAGGTCGCGGCGAAGCTGGTCGCCTGGCCAAGGGCAAACTGCGTGGTCGTGGTCTCGTCAATGTATCCAGCCTTCCGCACCAGCACCGTGTGCAGACCTTTATCAAGATTGAGTTGCGCGGGTGTGGTTTTGCCCGTATCGCGCGCGTCCACGAAGACGTTCGCGCCCGCGGGGTTGCTGGTCACAGAAAGTGTAGCCATCAGCTGCGAAAGGTGGATCACGAGGGAAGACTTGGTTCCGGAAGCCACCGTCACATTGCGCGTATCGGTGGAGTATCCGCCTTTGCTGACGGTGATTGAATGCTGGCCGGGCAAGAGCCCCGAGACCGTGAGCGGCGTCACCCAACTCGGATCGCCTTTGCCGTCAATCTGAAACAGAGCGCCTTGCGGCGTCGAGTCGACCGCGATCTGGCCGGGAACGACTGCGGGAGCCGGTGGCGGCGTTTTCTTCTTTGCGTTTCTCCGGGAGCTCGCGGCTGCGGATTCGCGCGGAGGTTCCGGCTGGGATGATTCAGCTACGGGAGCGGCGGGTGCCGGTGCTGGTGTCTCTGCCGCAGCGGGCACGTTCGGCGCAGGTTGACTCGGCGCCGGCGTTTCCTCGGTCGCCACTGGGCGAGCTGCGCCATCGTCGTCGCCGCTGTTCTGGCTGTGAATGTGATAGGCGACTGCCGCTGCAATGATCAGGATCAACGCCACGGCGCCCGCGATCGAATACAGGACCAGCCGGGGCGGAACTCCCTTGATCTCCTTGATCGCCTTCTCCGCGACCTCGCGCGGCTGTACGCGCGGTTTTTCTTCCTTCTTCTTGAGCTCCGGCTCGAATACTGTGGGCGCGGAGGGAGCTGCTGCGGGTTGCGCCGCGGACGGCAACGGAGGCGGCGGGGGCGGCTCAACGTAGACTTCTTTGAGCGGTGGAAGTTCGCTTATCTCGGAGAAGCTGGCGCTGGCGCCGCCAGAACTCTGGCCCCCCTCCGACATCAGAGGATCGACGGCAATTTTGGGCGCGTCGGCGCCATGCGACGATGGCTCGAAGGTCTCGACGGAGGGCTCGTCGGCCACGGCCGACGACATATACGCAGAGGGTTTGCTCGAGCTCTCGATGGTGGGCTCGACCACCGGCGTGTTGTACGAATCCGACAAGTCGAGTTCCGGAGAAACCGAGGAGGTCGTTTCGCCTCCCCAACCTGCGGCCGCGGCAGCCGCTTTCGGCGCGGGCTGCTCCGCCTTCGCATGAGCCTGAACGGGTTCCGCCGGAGCGGGCGCCACGTTGAACTTTTTCTCTGGCTTCGGTGCTGGAGCCTTCGGCTCGGGAGGCCGTGCGGCTGCGGGTGCGACAGGGGCGGCTGGACGAGGAGCGACCTTCTGCGCCGCCGGCGCCGCCGGTTTCTGCGGTGCGGCGGGAGCAGCGAACTTCGCCTGCGCGGCAGCCTTGACCGGTCCTGCGGCCGCGGCACCCGCCGGTTTCTTTGCAGCCTGCGGCCTAGACTCTTTGCACTTCTCCAGGTCGTCGAGCAACTCGCGTCCGCGCTGATAGCGCTTGGCCGGATCCTTCTCCAGCGCCTTCATGATCAGATTGCTGAGCAGAGGATGAAGCTTGGGATTCACCTGCACGGGCGGAACCGGGGCGCTCTCCAGGATGCACTGTCTCAGGTTCGCCGCATCCGGGCGATCGAAGGCCTTCTTGTCGGTCACCATCTCGTAGAACATCGCGCCCAGGCTGAACAGATTCGAGCGCGCGTCGATGGCTTCGCCTCGAATTTGTTCAGGCGACATGTAGTGCAGAATCGCCGGGACTCCCGCCGGCATCGACTCAGTGAACTTCCCCACGCTGGAAACGCCGAATCCCAGAATCTTGACCGTGCCGTCCCAGCCGCACATGATCTTGGCCGGTTCCAGGCTGTAGTGGAAAACCTGATTGGAATGCGCGTGATCGAGGCCGCCGCATACTTGCCGGCCGATGTCGAGCAGATCCCAGATCGAGAACCCTTCCCTGCGGGTCAGCATCGTGGCGATGCTGTTGCCCTGCACGTACTCCATGGCCGCGCAGAACTGGCCCTCGATTTCGCCCGCGCCAAACACCGGCGTGATGTTTGAACTGCTCAGGCATTTGGTGCTGTCTGCTTCTTGCAGCAGGGCTTGCTCGAGATCTCCGGCTTTCTCGCCAAACGCACTCAACTGGATCGCCTTCAACGCGACCGTTTGTCCGCTCTCCGGGTCGTTCGCTTTATAAACCGCGCCCGTCGAGGACTTTGCCAGTTCACTCAAGATTTCGAAATGGCCGATTTTCGTGGACATCGCCTTTGTTCAACTCCGTTCCATGACAAACCCATCGCGTCGTCGCGACCAGGCTGCGCCGGCGGAGATCTGGGGTTCGAGTACGGCTAGGATATCGCTCAGCCGATTCGACTTCGAGTTACCAAGGTACTCAGGAAAAGAGCGAGGGAAAGAGTGGCTAAGTCCCTGCCCGGGCGAGCCTTTCCGCCAGCCGCCCGATGTATTCGATCAGCTCCGCAGGCTCGTGAATCTGGAAGTCGACGCCGAGCAGGAGCAGATGCATGCAGAGGATATCGAGCGAGTAGGATCCCGTGTGCAACAGGCAGGAGCGATCATCGATCGCTTCGAGCACGCCCGCAGTGGGCGAGAGTCGCGGCGTAACGGATTCGACCGACGCGTGCAATGTGACCCGCGCGCGATATGGGTATTGCGTGTACGACAGAGAACGCGCCACGTAGGCGGCAAAGTCGCCATCCGGCGGCTTGCGCGGCGCGAAAAGAGAACTGGTAGTCACCTGGCCGTCGATGCGATCGATGCGAAACGTGCGCCAATCCCTGCGCCCCACGTCCCACGCCACGAGGTACCAACGCCGGCCGGTTTGGACCAGCCGATGCGGCTCGACCGCGCGCTCGCTCGCCGCGCCCGCCCGTCCGTGATAACTGAATCGCAGACGATGGTAGTCGCGACAGGCGGCCGCGATCGTCGACAGCATGCCGGCGTCCACCGTGGGCCCGCGATTCGCCAGCGGCACGATGAAGGAATGCAGCGCCGCGACCCGGCGCGCCAGTCGCGAGGGCAGCACCTGCTCCAGCTTCGTGAGGGCGCGCACCGAAGCTTCCTCGATGCCGGCCACCGATCCGCTGGCAGCCGTGCGCAATCCTACCGCCACCGCAACCGCCTCATCGTCGTCGAGCAGCAGCGGGGGCAGCGTCGCTCCGGCTCCCAGTTGATAGCCTCCAGCAATTCCGGATGTCGAATGCACCGGATATCCCAGACTTC
>DASPOW010000084.1:0-2499 GCA_035625855.1 Candidatus Methylomirabilota bacterium
GGCGTGAGCGAGAAAAGCTCGCGCACCAGCTCGGTAATGCGCTCCTCCGGAATAACGGCCGTCCCGAACGATTCCACCATAACCGAAACCGGTTCCGCGACGCCGATGGCATACGCAAGTTGTACCTCTGCCTGCCGCGCCAGGCCCGCCGCAACAACGTTCTTCGCGATGTAGCGCGCCATGTAGCAGGCCGAGCGGTCCACCTTGGAGGGATCCTTGCCCGAAAACGCTCCCCCGCCGTGCCGGCTGTAGCCGCCGTAGCTGTCCACGATAATCTTCCGCCCCGTAACGCCGGCGTCGCCCATCGGCCCGCCGATCACAAAACGCCCCGTGGGATTGATGTGGTACTTGGTCTGGCGATCGAGCATCGCCGGCGGCACGACCGGACGCACAACCTTCTCCATCACCGCGTCGCGCAGGTCGGGCGTGGAAATCTTCTCGCTGTGCTGCGTCGAGACCACGATGCAATCCACCCGGGCAGGACGCCCGTCGCGATACTCGATCGTGACCTGCGACTTCCCGTCTGGCCGGAGAAAGTCCAGAGTGCCCGACTTGCGCACTTCCGCCAGCCGCATCGTCAGCCGGTGGGCCAGTTGGATGGGCATGGGCATCAGTTCTTCGGTCTCGTCGCACGCAAACCCGAACATCAGGCCTTGATCGCCGGCCCCTCCGGTGTCCACGCCCATGGCGATGTCGGGCGACTGGCGCTTCACCGCGCTAACGACGCCGCAGGTCTCTGCGTCATACCCGAACTTGGCGCGGTCATAGCCGACGCTGCGAATCGTGTCCCGCGCGATGCGGTCGTACTCCAGGTGTGCGGTCGTGGTGATTTCGCCCGCGACGACGGCCAGACCCGTGGTTACCAGCGTCTCGCAGGCCACACGGCCCTGCGGGTCGCTGCGCATGACCTCGTCAAGAACGGCGTCGGAAATCTGGTCGGCAATTTTGTCCGGATGTCCCTCGGTCACGGACTCGGAGGTAAACAAGAAGCTTTTCCCGGAGGAACTCAAACGCATTTCTCCTTTACTGGTATGAGAGGGCCCGCGAACGCCTCGCGGAGATTCGCGCCGCGGTCACGCTAAACCTTAGCAGGCTAACATCGCCCGCGGAGCAGTGTCAACGCATTGAATCCAAATGTGTTAGAGAGGCCTCGAACAGCGTCCAGCCGCATCGAACGGCAGGTGCCCGCCGCCCGCCTCCTGCAATCGAACCTCCCGTCAGGCCGCGTCGGCGTCGTCCTCGGGTTCCGCTTCGAGCTTTCGCCCCGTTTTCTTCGCCAGCAGGTAACTGCGGATGAATGGATCGAGGTCGCCGTCAAGCACGCGATCCACGTCGCCCGACTGGAACTTCGTCCGGTTATCTTTGATCAGCCGGTAAGGCTGGAGAACGTAGGATCGGATCTGGCTGCCGAAGCTGATCTCGAGCTTTGAAGCGTCGCGTTTGTCCGACTCCGCCTTGCGCTTTTCGAGTTCCAGTTCGTAAAGCCGCGACCTGAGCATCTTCATCGCCAGCTCGCGGTTCTTGTGCTGGCTCCGCTCGTTCTGGCATTGCACCACGATCCCCGTGGGCAGGTGCGTGATGCGGATCGCCGTCTCCACCTTGTTGACGTTCTGCCCTCCCTTCCCGCCCGAGCGATACGTGTCGATCCGCAGATCTTCCGGCCGCACGTTGACCTCGATCCGGTCGTCCACTTCAGGAATCACAAATACCGAGGCAAAGGACGTGTGTCGGCGCGCGGCTTGGTCGAACGGCGAAATCCTCACCAGCCGGTGCACGCCGCTTTCTCCCGCGAGCAACCCGTAGGCGTTCTCGCCTTCAAACAACAGCGTCGCCGACTTGATTCCCGCCTCTTCGCCCGCCGTCTCGTCCAGCACCGACGCGCGAAATCCCCTCCGCTCCGCCCACCGCGTGTACATGCGCAACAGAATGGACGCCCAGTCCTGCGACTCCGTTCCGCCTGCGCCCGGCTTGATGGTCATGATGGCGTTCAAGTGGTCGTTCTCGCCGGAAAGCAGCGTCCGCGTCTCGAGCTCGCTCACATAGGTATCCGCCGCGTCCAGCTCGCGTGCGAACTCCTTCAGCAGCCCTTCGCGCTGCGCGGCGTCGCCTTCTTCCTTCGCCAAGTGCACGAAGGTTTCAAGGTCCCCCGCAAGCTGCCCGAGCTTCCGGTCTGCAGCAATCTGGTCTTCCGAGCGTTTTCGTTCGCGCAATACGCCCTGCGCCGCCTCCTGGTTGGACCAGAAGTCCGGCTTGGCGATCTGCGTTTCGAGGGATTTCAGCCGCTCGGCGTGTTGCGGCGCGTCAAAGATAGCTCCGCACAAGCTCCATTCGCTGGCGGAGCGCGTCGAGGCGGTGTTCCAGGTCTTCCAGAATCATATGTTCATTGTAAGCCGGACATCGCGCCGCCTCAACTGCCGCGGCGCAGCGTCAACGCCAGAAACACGGCGCTTGCCAAAACACAAACGTAGGCGATCCAGTCTCCGAAGCGCGTATAAAGCG
>DASPOW010000085.1:0-4949 GCA_035625855.1 Candidatus Methylomirabilota bacterium
CTTGCCGTGCTCCGCGTTCCGCAATGACTTCGAACACACCTATCCGCTGAAGCCTGGCGGCTCGTTTGAATTGCAGAACGTCAACGGCCGCGTGGAAGTGCAGGGCTGGGACCGTCCGGAAGTGGAAATTCGGGCCACCAAGACGGCGACGAAAAGCCATTCCGACCTGGAGCGCGTCCATATAGACGTGAACGCGAATCCCGACAGCGTCTCCGTCGTCACCCAGTATCCCCAGGACGAGGGCGTGGACGTCGTCGTGGATTACACGATTCGCTTGCCGCACACCGCGCAGGTCGAGCACATCACCACCGTCAACGGCACTTTGGTCGTTTCCGGCGTGGATACCCTGCGCGATTTGCGCACGGTCAACGGCAACATCGAGGTGTACGAAGCCGGCGGCACGCTGCACGCCAAAACGACCAACGGCAACCTGCACCTCGAGCTGGCGCGGTTCGAGGGCGCCAATGACGCCACCGCGGACACGACCAACGGTTCCGTCCTTCTTGCGATTCTCCCCGGCGCAGGAGCGCGCATCGAGGCGCGCAGCCTCAACGGCGACTTTCGCACCGAGCTGCCTTTGGCTCTCGAAAGTTCCCTGGCGCCGCGCGAGATTCACGGCACCCTCGGCGGCGGCGGCGGTTCCATTCGCCTGCATACCGTGAACGGCAGCATTCGTGTGGTCGCGTTGCGGTCGAGCGTCTAGAGCGGTCTCTGGGCGAGCCGCAAGAAATAGAAGAGAGGAAAACGAAGATGAACAGCAAAGTTCGCTGGATTTGTACGATTGTGGGCGCGGCCGCCGTTGCGATTACGCTCGCGGCTCTGCCCGTACCTTCCCAGTCGAAGGACGACAAGGACAACTGCGAAGCAAAGGAGTTGGCTCGCAGCGCTGTCTTGGCCAAGAACCTGGTCCGGGACATCGAGGCCGCGACGATGCGGGATCTCGTGACATCGGTTCGCAACGGCACTATTCAGACGCTTTCGCGACAGCTCGCCGAGCTCCAGCGAGCTCGCGTGCTCACCCAGCAGGAACCGGGCGTCTACGTGCGGCGCGGCGACGAGGATCCCGAAGCCATGGTCCTGGAGAACCTGGACGACATGGACGAGGGCTCCGGCTGGCTGGGCGTGGAAACCCGCGACGTCAACGGCGAAAAGGCCAAGGAACTCAAGCTGCCCGGCGAGCGCGGCGTCCTCCTTGTTTCCGTCGTTCCGGACAGCCCCGCGGCGAAGGCCGGTCTGAAGGAAAACGATGTCATCACCGAAATCAACAGCCAGCGCGTCGAAGGCGCTCTTCAGTTCCGTCGCATGATCCACGAGATTCCTTCCGGGCGCACCGTGCAGCTCGGCATCATTCGCGACGGCCGCGCGCAAACCATCAGCGTCACCCTCGGCAAAGCAGACGAGCACGGCTCCGTCAGAATCTTCGGGGGGGCACCGGCGCGCAGCTTCAGTTTCCGCATGCCTGAAATGCCGCGGATTCAGGTCGAACCGTTTGAATTTCAGGGAGACGGCAACTGGATCCTGACGCCCGGCAACCGCGTACGCCTGGGCATCGACGGCGAAGACCTCGGCGGCCAACTTGGCAGTTACTTCGGAGCCCCGGATGGCGAAGGCATCCTGGTGCGCGAGGTGCAGAGCGGTTCAGCGGCCGACAAGGCCGGCCTCAAGGCGGGCGACGTCCTCGTCAAGTTCGATGGCGGCCGCCTGCGCTCCATCGGCGATCTGCGCGAGAAGCTCTCCCAGATTCACGAAGAGAAGAGCGTGAAGCTCGGCGTGCTCCGCAACCACAGCGAGATCTCGCTGACCGCCACGCTGGCGCCGCCGCAGCGGCCCAAGGCGCGCAAGTCCATGCACAGCACCGACATCTGAACGCCAGAAACCGAAAGCACAGATTGTCGCCCGGACCCTCAGCCTGGCTCTTCCGCGGGCTGAGGGTTCTGCTTTTCAGGCGCTGAACGCTTTCACCAAACAGGGGGAGGAAACATCTCTCCCGTTAATCCGCCCCCATACCGGTTCCCCGCGCCTCGACCCGGTGCTTGCGCGCCAGCCGCAATGGGCGCAGAACGGCCTGCTTCCACGCCGGACCGGGCGACCGGGCTTCGCCCCAGTCCTCTTCCGTGGGGGAAAACATCAGCCGCAGCAAATACCCTGCGCCGCGCGCCGCGCCGCCGCACATGCGCATGCGCAGCAGTCCCCGGCCCCACGCCATCCGGCTCGCGGGTTCCCCGGCTGTAATCTTCGCGGCGATTTCCTCGGCGAGCTTGTGCGCTCCGGAATCTTCGTCCAGTTCCGCGGCGGGTCGCCGCGGAAGCTCGGCCCCCAGAACGTTCCTCGCCAGCCAAAGTCCGAGGCGCAGCATCCGCTCCGTCTGCGTCTTGCGCGCAACAGAGGACACCAGGTCCCAATCGAGCGCCGGGTGCCGCGCGAGGATGCCGGCCACGTCGGCAATCCACAGCAGCCGCTCCCAGAAATGCTTGGAACCGTGCACGCAGATAAAGATGAGAGTGTCCTCCGGGCTGAGCGCGGGAATCGTCCCTCCAGCGGCAGCGACTCCGGCGCTGCGCGCGAGAAATTCCTCGATGGGAATCGGGCGCACGAAATAGCGCAGCGTGCGCTCGCTGTGGATCTCGACGATCGCGCGGGTCTCTTCGCGCACGAAGAGAAACTGTCCGGGGGCGCGCTTCGCCGCGGAAGCGAGCGGAGTTCGCAGCGCGAACCCGCGGCGCTCCATCGCCGCCACTGCCCGCGGCACGTCGGTGTGCCGCACGAGAAGGTCCATATCGAGAAATTCGCGCGACGCGGCATCTCCGTGGGCCTGCACGGCAAGCGCCGGGCCTTTGACCACGAGACTTGCGATTCCGGCGGCGCGAAACGCCTCCGCGATGCGGAAAAACTCGGCGGTGAGCGCCAGGGCAAACCGCTCGTGCCGCTGTCGCGACCATTCGAGTTGTCTGCGCGCGGTTTCCGGCAAGGAGCCGATTGCGCCGCTTTCCGCCAGCGCCTCCGCCAGCAGCCAAACTACGCCGTGTTCTTCCGCGAGGGCTTGGAGCGTGTTCCAGTTGGTTTGACCGCGCACTGCCGCCCGGATTCGCTCCGGCACAGGCCGCGGCGCGCAACCTGCGCAGAGAAGTTTCCAGGCGGCCGAACGTGCCTCTTGCGCCGAGGGATTTGCGTTCGCGGCCATGGCCCTCCCAGTGTACGCGGGGTTTCGCGCCGCATCCACGCCGGGGGCGTGGCGCAGCCTCCAATTGTCAAGCCCGCCGGGACACGCTATAAATTCGCGAGTGGCTTCCGCCGCCATCGCTGTCGAATCCCTCAGCAAGCTGTTCCCTGCGCCGCAGAGCGGCTGGCGCGCATTCCTCCGGCCTTTCGCGCGGCCCAGCGTCGCGGCTCTCGGCGGAGTTTCGTTCGAGGTCCGCGAGGGCGAATGCGTCGGGCTCCTTGGCGCGAACGGCGCCGGAAAAACAACCTTGCTGCGCATTCTCGCCACGCTGCTTCTTCCCACAAGGGGCCGGGCCCACGTCGGCGGGCTGGACCTTCGGCGCGACTCCGCCGCGGTTCGCCGCCTCCTGGGCTACCACGCCGGGAGCGACCGCGGCTTCTACGCGCGGCTGACGGGGCGCGAAAACCTGCGTTTCTTCGCGAGCCTGCAGCATCTCTCGGTGGCCGAAATCGAACGCCGCACGGAGCTTCTGAGCGGACACCTCGGCCTGACCACGGCGCTTGCACGGCAGGTGCGCCTGCTTTCCGCGGGCACGGTGCAGCGGCTGAGCCTGGCGCGCGCGCTGCTGCACTCGCCGCGCGTGCTGCTGCTGGATGAGCCGACCCGCAGCCTGGACGCGCTCGTCGCCGCGGACTTCCGCCGCTACCTCCGCGGCGAAGTCGTCTCCAAGGGCGGCGCGACGCTGTTCTTCGCTTCCCACTCGCTGGCCGAAGTCGAGGAGCTCGCCGACCGCGTGGCCGTGCTCGACGCGGGAAAGCTTCTGGCGCTCGAAACGCCCGCAGCGTTTCGCGCCAGATCCGGCGCTGCCACTCTGGAAGAAGCGCTTTTCCGCCTGACCGGCCGGAAGAACGCGGAATCCTCGCCAGCGGCGGAGGAACCCTGACGGTGCGCCTGCTTGCCGAGCTGTGGCTCTTCTTCCGGCGCGACCTGGCCATCGCCCGGTCGTATCGGGCCGCATTTCTTCTGGAAGGGGCGGGAACGCTCTTCGGCGCGGCGATGATTTACTACGTCGCGCGTTTGGTGGACAGCCCGGCCCTCGCGCAGGCGCTTCCCCAGCGCGGCAGCTATTTCGCCTTCGCCCTCGTCGGCTTTGCCTTTTTCGATTATCTCGGCGTCGCCTTGGACACGTTCGACCGCAGCCTCGAGGAAGCGAGGAGCACCGGCACGCTCGAACCGCTCCTGGTCACCCAAACCTCGCTCCCGGTGATTCTGGCGGGTTCCGCGATCTACCCGTTCGCGGCCACCACACTGCGCGTCGCCGTGTACCTGATCTGGGGCGGAGCCCTCTTTGGTCTTCCCCTGGGCCGGGCCAACTGGTTCGGCGTGGTGGTGATTCTTCTGGCTTCGGTGCTGGCGTTTTCCGGGCTCGGAATTTTCTCCGCAAGCTACTTGCTTCTGTTCAAGCGAGGGAGTCCCGCCAAATGGCTGGTGCTCGGCCTTTCCGGACTGGCCAGCGGCATGTTGTTCCCAGTGAGCATTCTCCCGGGCTGGCTGCAGTTCCTGGCCCGCCTCAATCCGGTCACCTACGCGCTTAACGCCGCGCGGAGCGCGCTCCTTGCGGGCGCCTCCCTCGGCGAGTTGCTCCGCCCGATCGGCATTCTGCTTCTTTTCGCGGCGATTCTTCTCCCGGCTTCGATGGCCGCCTTCGCGGCGGCTTTGCGGCGAACCAAGACGACCGGAACGCTGACGCACACGTGAAACGCGGAACCCCCGCCCGCGCTGCCGCGGC
>DASPOW010000086.1:0-4714 GCA_035625855.1 Candidatus Methylomirabilota bacterium
GAGGCCCCTTGAAGTTACTTCCCCTTGAATCGCGCCGGCCGCTTCTCGACGTAAGCCGCGAGCCCTTCCTTGGCATCTTCGCCGGTGAACAGCAATTGCTGCAGTTCGCGCTCCAGGCCCAGCGCCTCGCCCAGTCCCACCTGCGAACCGGTCACCACGGCGCGCTTGATGCGCCCCACCGCGCCCGCCGCTTTGTTGGGCGGCACGAACTGCCTCGCGTAGGCCAGCGCGTCGCCCCAAAACGTCTCCGCCGGCAAAATCTGCTGGACGAGCCCCATTCCCTGCGCCTCTTCGAACCCGAACGTCGTACCCGTGGCCATCAGTTCAATCGCCCGCGCGTTTCCCACCGCGCGGCACAGCCGCTGCGTCCCGCCCGTGCCCGGCAGCACCCCGAGGTTCACCTCCGGCAGGCCGATTTTGCCGCCGTCCTTTTTCGCAACGCGAAGGTCGCAGGCCAGCGCAACTTCCAGGCCTCCTCCGACGGTATGGCCGTTCAGCGCCGCGATGACCAGCTTCGGCGTCTGCTCCAGCCGGCACAGCGTCTCGTTCGCGTGCAAACAGAAATAATATTTGTACTGCGCGTCCGCCTTGGTGAGCATCCCGATGCTCGCGCCCGCGCAGAAAAACTTCTCTCCCGCCCCGCGCAGCACGATGACCTGCACGTTCTCGTCCATGCGCGCCCGGAGGATCCCCGCGTCGAGCTGCTGCATCATTTCATAGCTGTAGGTGTTCGCCGGCGCGTCGTCCAGTTCGAGCACGCAGACGCCCTCTTCGACGCGGTAATGCACCAGCTCCTTCGGGCTTGTTTCCATTGGGGGCAAGGTCGTCAGTGCAGGAAATGCCTTGCGCGGTGCGACCACCTTGCGAATTGTAACAACATCAAAAATCCCCTTCAATCTGCGGCGCGGCCCGGTTTCTCCGACCACAGGGGCAATTCCCGGCCGATTCCCTTTTCCCGCGCCGCCTGAAACACGCGAATCGCCACGGCCGTGTCCCACACCGCGATACCGTTGGACTTGAAAAGCGTAATCTCCCCCTCGCTCGACCGCCCCTGCCCTCTTTTCGCCACGATCTGGTGCAGTTCCTGCACTGCGCTCCAGCGCGACTCGTTCCCGCCGAACGCCAGGATCAGGTCGCCCGCTTCCTGCCGCGACTGTTCGATCGAGTCCACCACCGTCACGCCCGCCCGCCTTACCGCTTCGTCGTCCAGTTCCCGCTTGTGCGCGTGATTCGCCCCGATGGCGTTCACGTGCGTCCCTGCGGCGAGGTCGGCTCCATTCAGCACCGCGCGCGACGCCGTCGTCGCCGTGCACACGATGTCCGCGCCATGCAGCGCCTCGGTCGAGGAAGCCGCCGCCCGCACCGGAACTCCGATCCGCTGCGCCATCTCGCGGCAGAACCTTTCCCGGCGCTCCGGGTCGCGCCCGTAGGCCTTCGCCCATTCGAGTTTGCGCACCGCCGCCACCGCCTGGAGTTGCGTGCGCGCCTGCCCGCCGGTTCCGATAATCGCCGCGGTGCGCGCCTCGCGCCGCGCCAGGTACTTCGTCGCCACCCCGGAAGCCGCTCCCGTGCGCATCTGGCCCATGTAGTCGGCTTCGATCAGCGCCGCCAGTTCGCCCGTTTCGATCCAGTAAAGCGGCACCAGAAACCCGAGGTTCCCGCGCACGAATGTGTACAACTTCATGGCGATGAAGCCCGCCGTGAAATCCGCGCCCGCCATGTAGTGGAAGAAGCCGCCGTTACCCAGTTCGATCCTCCGCCGGGCGTGGACGAGCGCTTCGCCGCTCGCCTGGCGTCGCGAGATTTCCTCGACCGCATCGATGGCGGCGGGCATGGTCAGCAGCGCGCGCACTTCCGATTCGCTGATGTGCAGCGTCATTCGGCGCTCCTCCGGGCGGGGCAGTATTCTACAAGTGCAGCCGGAATCGCAAGATACGCGCCGCGGGCGCGTCGAGGACCAGGCATTCGTTCCCCGGCGCAAACGCCACCCCGAGGGGCGAGGGCTCGCTGCCGCTGATCCATGCGGAGAGGTCCTCGCGCAGGCGATAGCCGCCGTCCACCGACCACACGTGCAGGGCGTGCGCACGCTCGTCCGTTGCGACAACCCATTGGTGCCCGACAGCGATCGCTCCGAGCGCGGGGCGTTCCCCGGGGGCCATGAGCGTGCGCACGAGCGTTCCGTCGTGCTGGTACACACGAATCGCGCCGTTCGCGGCGTCGCTCACGTAAATCAACCCGGCGTCCGCAGCGACTCCGGACGGTTCGTCGAGCCCCGCTCCCCCGGCCGCAGCGTTCTTCCAGGTCGTCGCGGGACGTCCACGCCAGGTGTACTTCCTCAAACCGAACGGCTTGCGTGCCGCCACGACGATGTTTCCGTCCACGTCAATGGCCACGCGCAGCGAACTCCGCGCCGCGGCCGACGGCAAAGCCAGACGCACCTCGCGGAAGTGCGAACCATCCGGCTTGTAGATAATCACGCTGCCGCGCCGCTCGTCGGCCACGTAGATTGCGCCGCCTTCGTCCACCGCGACGCTGACCGGGTGAAGCACCGCGCGGTCGTCCTCAAACGAAAGCCGCGGCTCGCCCAGTTGCGAGAACTTGTGCACGCTCGCGCTTCCCGCGTCTGCGACGTACACATTTCCTATCGTGTCCGTGGCGAGCGCTACCGGCGCGCCAAACTGGCCTGGCCCCGTCCCGCGCGCGCCCCATGCCCCGGCAAATTCGAACGGCGGCGGTGGCGGAATCGCGGCTGCGGCAAAGGGCAGCGGCTTCGTCCCGCAGCCGCAGCAAAAACCGCAAAGACCCGCCGCAACGACCGCGAAGTTCCGCCGCGCGACGCGCATTCAGCTCTTCCCGCTCTTGGCCGCGCTGCCGTGCTTTCTTGCCGCCGGGGTCTGCTCGTTTTCCCGCACGCGTCTCACCACCGTCTGCGTCAGCCGGTAAACTCGTTCCTGCTTGTCCCCGCCCATGGGCCGGAAACGGAATTCCGGCTCGCCCTTGGGCCCCTTCCCAACCACCACCGGAAGCGCGCCGCACAGGTTATTCTCGATGAACGCCGTTTCGTAGCGCGACCTCTTTGCATTCCAGGTAAACACCCGCAGCGACGTGAAATCACATGGCTGCCCTTCCGGGCCGCGCGCGCCCGCAACCAGGTACTGCGGCTTCTCGCCCGAAGCGTCCGCCACACGGTTCAGTTCAAACCACGCGAGCGTCCGAAGGTTTGCCGACGCCATCCCCGTGCGCACAGCCTCGGGAAGGTCCATCTCCACGAACCGCGCCACGACCCAACCGGCAATCGGCACATCGGGATCGTTCAGTTCCGTGGGCGCCGGAGCGTCTCCCCGCGCGGATACTTCGCCCGGGGCCTTCGTCGCCGTTCCCCGGATCAAAAACCAGTCCTCTTTCTTCGTTTCCGCCGGCTCCCCGTTTTCTCTTTCGTCCAGCGCCTGCACCCAGTCCGCCACGCCGCGACCCAGGATTTCCACCGGCACGCCTCGCGTGAACTGGTACAGCCGCGGCGCCGAGCGTCCGGGCTCGATCCTCACCGTCGTCTTGACCTTGGTTCGCCCGCGCGCCTGTACCGGGACGTTCTGCGTTCGCGCGAGGAGTTGCGTGCTCCTCTGCCACAGCGTGGGCTCCATCAGCAGCCGGGCGTCGAGCCAGCCGCTCGCGCCCGCCATCGTGCGCACGCGGGCGTTGTCGTTGCGCCTGCCGAGCAGCTCCACCTTTTCACCGAAATGCAGCGTCGCGACGGCGTGCCGGACTTGGGCCACGCTGTTCCACAAGATGACATTGCGTCCGGCCACATAGGCCGTGCCCAGTGACTCGTGCCTGGGGCGGAAGAACCACGCTACTACGCCGACGACGACCAGGAGGGGGATGGCGATGAGCAGCCGGCGTTTCACGACATTTCATTCTACCCGATTCGCTCCGCCCGCCGCGCCGCGCAGGCCGCGACGTCGCGCCGCTAAGCAGCCTCGTCGCCGAACGTAACTCCCACGGACCGGGCCGTGCGCACCAGCTCGCCCTGCGGATCCACGAATTTCCGGCTCGCCAGTGCTTGCTCCAGCGGCTCCGACTCGATCTTGCCCGCGCGCAGGCAAACCATTCGCCCGAACTCGCCGCGCGAAAGCAGCTCCACCGCGGCTACGCCGAAGCGCGTCGCCAGGATCCGGTCGAAGGGGCTCGGCGAGCCTCCGCGCTGCACGTGCCCGAGCACCGTCACGCGAATCTCCTTCTGCAGCATCTCGCGCAGGGTGAACGCAATCGCGTTAGCCGCGTTGCCCGGCCCGCCCGGGGGAACCGCCTTGCCAAACGGGTCCTTCGCCGGCAGCGGCACGCCTTCTGCAACGACGATCAGGCTGAACGCCTTCCCGCGCTCTTCCGCCTTGCGCACCGCGTCGCAAACCGCCTCGAAGCGGAACGGAATCTCCGGAATGAGGATCACGTCCGCTCCGCCGGCGATGCCCGAGTGCAGTGCGATCCAACCGGTGTCGCGGCCCATCACTTCAATCAGCATGACGCGGTGATGACTCTCGGCTGTGGTCTGCAGGCGGTCGATCGCCTCGGTCGCCACGTGCAGCGCGGTGTCGAAGCCAAAGGTTACTTCCGTGGCCGAAAGGTCATTGTCAATCGTCTTGGGAACGCCGGCCAGGCTGATTCCGTGGCGCGCGAAGTCCCGCGCAATGCCCAGCGTGCCGTCCCCGCCGATCAC
>DASPOW010000087.1:0-3196 GCA_035625855.1 Candidatus Methylomirabilota bacterium
CCGCTCGCAATAAAAAAGTGGTTCGCGCGGAGAGTGGCCGGCGCGATCGCGCGGCGAAAGAATTCCCCGACATGAGGATGCGGCCGGGGTAAAGAGCCGGCTCGAGCGGAAATGCAGCCTCCACGTCCCCACTCTCGCACATTGATCATTGCGGCGGTGGCTGCCGCGTGGATGGCAAGCGTGGCGGGCCGCCTCGGTTGGCTGCAGCTTTTCGAATACGGCAAATACCTGGGCCTGGCGCAGCGCCAGCAGCAGCGCGTGATAGAGATTACGCCGCGGCGGGGTTCGATCTACGACCATAACTTGCACGCGCTGGCCATGAGCACGCCTGTGGACTCGTGCTTTGCCGTGCCGGCGGAAGTCAAGGATATTCCCCTCGCGGCGCGGCTGCTTGCAAGCGTCCTGGGGATTCCACGAGACGTCATCGAAGCCAAGCTGGATCCGGCTCGTTCTTTCGTGTGGGTTGCGCGGAAGCTGCCCCCCGAAAGGGCTCAAGCTGTCGCGGCCCTGAATCTCCACGGAATCTATTTTCAAAAAGAAAACCAGCGCTTTTATCCCAAGCGGGAACTGGCGGCACACGTTCTCGGCTACGTGGACGTCGATGAAAAGGGTATCGCGGGGGTCGAGTACGGCCTCGACGGACAGATTCGCGGGAGGCCGGAAAAGATCCTCGTTATGGCGGATGCCAAGCGCCGATGGTTCGACGCTTCGGAGAGCGCGCGCGAGGCGGGCGCCGACGTTATTCTCACGCTCGACGAACGAATCCAGTACATCGCGGAGCGGGAACTCTCAGCGGCGATCTCTCGCACACATGCCGTCGCCGGAACCGTGATCGTCCAGAACCCGTCGAACGGAAGACTGCTCGCCGCGGCCAATTGGCCGCGCTACAACCCGAATGCTGCGGCGACCACGGCCTCGGAATCGCGAATGGATCGCGCGGTCGCGGCGCTGTACGAGCCCGGCTCGACCTTCAAGCTGATTACGCTTGCAGCGGCTTTTCAGGAACGCGTCACGACCCCGGACGAGATTTTCGATTGCGAGAACGGAGCGGTTTACGTTGCGGGCCATCGCATTCGGGACCACAAGCCGTACGGACTCCTGCCGGTCTCGGACATCCTTGCCTACTCGAGCGACGTGGGGGCAATCAAGGTCGCCCTGCGGCTGGGAGCGCCGAAGTTCTACGAGTACCTTCGGGCATTCGGTTTCGGCGCGCCGACGGGGGTGGACCTGCCCGGTGAAAGCAAGGGCCTGCTGCGGCCGCTGGAGCGCTGGACTCCCGTCTCGGCGGCGTCCATCGCGATGGGGCAGGAGATCGGCGTAACTCCGATTCAACTGATCACGGCGGTTTCGGCAATCGCCAACGGCGGGCTGCTGTATAAGCCGCACATCGTCCAAGAGATTCGCGGCGGAGAAAACGCGGCGAAGCGGGGCCTAGGGGCCGATCGGACGCCGCCGCGCCGGGTGATTGGCGAAGACACGGCCGCAACGCTGCGTCATCTGATGGAGGGGGTGGTTCTTCACGGTACCGGACCCCTTGCACGGCTCGATGGATGGACGGCCGGGGGCAAGACAGGCTCAGCGCAGAAGATCGACCCGGCGACGGGCCGCTACTCGCCGACGCAGTTGATCGCGTCGTTCGTCGGATTCGCGCCGCTGAATTCACCGGCGGTGACGATTCTGGTGGTGCTCGATTCGCCGGTGGGGCTGCACGAAGGCGGAGAAGTTGCGGCGCCGGTCTTCAAGAGAATCGCCGAGCAGGTCCTGCCCTACCTGGATGTGCCCCGCGACGTTCCCGTGAGCCCTCGCGTATTGCAAGCGGCCTACCGTGCTTCCACGGAAAGAGACACCGGCAGCCTTGAAGACTTTTCCCCAGTGGATTTCTCCACACAGCCCGAAGCGGACGTTTCGCAATCCAACGATAATGCAGAGGCCAGGCGCGCCGCACGGGTCGCGACGGTCGCGATGGACCAGGGGGGAGATGTTGTCGTGCCGAAATTGCTGGGCCTGCCCATGCGGGACGTGACGCGGGAATGCCTGCGGGCCGGCCTGGAGCCGACGTTGGTTGGCACCGGGCTTGCAGTCCAGCAATCTCCGGAGGCCGGCGCAAGCCTGCGGCGGGGCAACCGGATTATCGTGCGTTTCAGCACTTCAGCGCCGGCGGATGCGGCGGGCGCCAGAAAACAGGACGGAACCAAGACTGGGCGATGACCACGGAAGTGCGGTTCACAAATGCGCGAGAAGACCGGTCTCGAGTGAAAGCGCAAGCCAACGGAACCGGGGAAAAGAGCCTCGGAAGCCTGCTCCGCGGCGTGGACTATGTGGACGAAGGCGCGCCGGCGCAGGTTGAAATCTGCAAGATCGCCTACCATTCGGACAGAGCCCAGCGCGGAACGCTTTTTTTTGCCCTGGCGGGAGCCAAAGTCGACGGCAACCGTTACGTGGCTGATGCCATCGCCCGCGGCGCGGCAGCGATTGCGAGCGCCGAGCCACGCCCGGCCGGAACGCCTGCGCAGGTCGCCTGGGTACAGGTCCGAGAACCGCGCAAGGCGCTGGCGCTGGCAGCGGCAAATTTCTTCGGGCATCCTGCCAAGACGCTGAGACTGGCAGCCATCACCGGCACAAACGGGAAAACGACCACGGCCTATCTGGTGGACTCAATTCTCAAGGCGCAAGGGGCGCACGGAGGTCTCTTTGGGACGGTGGAATATCGGACGCCGCGCGGCGTCTATCCCTCGCCAAACACGACGCCGGAGTCGCTGGATCTTCAGGGGTTCTTTGCCGAGATTCGGGACGCGGGCGGAACGTACGCCGTTCTCGAAGCCAGCTCTCACGCGCTGTGCATGGACCGGCTGTGGGGCTGCCAGTTCGGCGCCGCGGTCTTTACAAATCTGACCCGCGAGCACATGGATTATCACAAGACGTTTGAGGACTACTTCGCCGCGAAACGGCGATTGTTTGAAGGGACCGGCGCGGGCGCTCCGGAGTGCGCGGTTCTAAACGTGGACGATCCCTATGGGAAGCGGCTTGTCGGCCTTGCCGGGCACACGCTTACCTACGCGATCCAAGAAGACGCGGATATCACCGCGAAGAAGTTCGACCTGTCGTTTTCCGGGCTTTCCTTTACGGCCCACACACCCGCAGGCAGGGTTCCTATTGAGTCGCGGCTCGTGGGGCGCATCAACGTTTACAACATTCT
>DASPOW010000088.1:0-6659 GCA_035625855.1 Candidatus Methylomirabilota bacterium
GTCGGATTGATGTAGAAACCCGTGCCCCACTCGAATCCCGCCACCTTCGTCAGTTTAGGAATGATTTCGATGTGCCAGTGATAGTGGTCGTTGATCTCTTCCCCGATCGGCGAGGTATGAATCATCATGTTGAAGGCCGGCCGGTCCAGCACCGCGTCCAGCCGCTGCAGCGTCTCCTTCATGATGTGCGCCAGCGGCGCATACATTGAGCTCTGGTTATTCTCGAACGAGGAGCCGTGCGCCTTCGGCAGGATCCACATCTCGAACGGAAACCTCGGCGCGTACGGCGCCAGCGTAATGAAATGGTCGTTCTCCTTGATTACCCGCACGCCGGTGTCCTGCTCCTGCCGGATGATGTCGCAGAAAATGCAGCGCTCCTTCTCGTGGTAGTAGTGCCAGCAGCTGTCCACCTCTTCGCGCACCTGCTTCGGCACGATAGGCAGCGCGATGAGCTGGGAGTGCGGATGCTCGAGCGTGGCGCCCGCCGCCTCTCCGTGATTCTTGAAAATCAGCACGTAGCGAAAGCGCTTGTCGTTCTTCAGGTCGAGCATTCGGTCGCGATAGGCCCACAGCACATCTTCCACCGCCTTCGCCGGCAAAGTGGCCAGGGTCGAGGCGTGGTCCGGGCTCTCCACAATCACCTCGTGGGCGCCGATGCCGTTCATCTTGTCGAACGGCCCCTCGCCTTCGCGGTCCAGCTCGCCTTCGATGCCCAGGGCCGGAAACTTGTTCGGCACCACACGGATGGACCAGCCCGAGGTGTTCGCTCCGCCCCCGTTGCGCCCGTAAACCAGAATCTCCGGCGGGGTCTTCGACTCGCCGCCGTAGCAGAACGGGCAGTTCGCCTGCCCCTGCGCCACGACGCTTTCGCGCAAAAACTCCATCGGGCGCTTTCCGCGCTCGGTGGAAATAATCACCCAGCGCCCGGTAATCGGGTCTTTCCTAAGCTCGGGCAACCCTTCCTCCTAGATACGCGCCTTGCTTTGTCATTTGAGGCCCTGGCGTTTCGTTTATTCTACTCCGTCCGCGCTCGGTGGGAGCCGGCGTGTGCCGCAGGCTCATGCCTCTGGGCTGAGCGCGTCTTTGTGCAGGCGCACCCGCGGAGATTCACCCGGGCGGTTGTCGATGGCCAGAACGTCAAAGCGTATCGCCGTGTCCTGCCGGCGTGTCGCCGCCAGAAAGCGTCGCGCCGTACGCAGCACCGTGCGCCTCTTCTCCTCCGTAACGCTCAGCTCGGGCAGCGCCGTCTGTTCCTTGCGAATCGTCCGCGTCCGCACTTCGACGAACGCCAGCGTATTGCCGTCGTATCCGATCAGGTCTATTTCGCCTTTGCCGCCCCGCGGCATGTAGTTCCGCGCGATGAACACGTAACCGAGCCGCCGCAGATACCAGTATGCGTACGTTTCGCCGCGAACGCCCGTCTCCCGCGCTTGACGCTTCACGTCCCCGTCGGGCGCGAGGGTCTCCCGCAAGCCCTTGCGGGCTGCCCAGTGCACTGCGCGGAACATCAATCGGGAAAAAACCGGCACGTCAGCCCGGAACAATAGTCCCCTTCCGGCGCTCGAGGCAACTCCTCAGAGGCTCTTTTCCGCTTCGCCGATGCACTCCTCCAGCGTTCGCACCGCGAAGTCCGCCTGCTCTTCGTCAATGAGCAGCGGCGGAGCCAGCCGCAACGTATTCTCGCCCGCGCCCAGAATCAGCAGGCCCTTGTGAAAAGCCAGGTCCACAATTCTATTGCGCAGGTTGGGTGCGCGTTCCTTGGTGCTCCGGTCGTGGACGATCTCCACTCCGATCATCAAGCCGCGCCCGCGCACGTCGCCCACAATCCGGAATTTCTGCGTCCAATCGGCCAGGCGCCCGAAAAGATACTCGCCCATGCGTCGCGCGTTCTCGATCAACCCGCCGCCGAGCAGATCCAGCGTGGCCAGCGCCGCCGCGATGCACACCGGGTTGCCGCCGAACGTCGAGGCATGCGCGCCCGGCTTCCAGTTCATCACGCTCTGCCGCGCAATCACCGCGCCGAGCGGCATTCCGGAAGCGATGCCCTTCGCGCTGCAGACAATGTCCGGCTCGATTCCTGCGTGCTCCAGCGCCCACCATTTCCCCGTGCGGCCCATGCCGGACTGCACTTCGTCCATCACCAGCAGGATTCCGTGCTTGCGGCAGATACGGTGCAGTTCCTGCAGGAAGAACTTCGGCGCAGGAACGTAACCGCCTTCGCCCTGGATCGGCTCGATCACCACGGCCGCGATCTCCTCTGGGTCGAACAACCGCTTGAAAATCTCGCGTTCCAGCCGCTCGAGGACTTCCGCTCCGCACGTTTCCGGCGCGTGGCCCAGCGTGCACCGGTAGGCGTTGGGATACGGGAGGTGCTCGACGCCGGAAAGCAGCGCGCCGAAACCTTTGCGCTGCACCGCCTTCGACGCCGTCAGCGAAAGCGCGCCCATCGTCCTCCCGTGAAAAGCGCCGTAGAACGCGATGATCTTGTCGCGCCGCGTCGCGTATCGCGCCAGTTTGATGGCCGCTTCCACCGCTTCCGCTCCGGAGTTCCCGAAGTACACGCGCTTCCCTTCACTTCCCGGGACCGTCCTTGCCAGGCGTTCGGCCAGTTGCGGCATGCTCTCGTAATAAAAGTCCGTCCCGGACATGTGAATCAGCTCGGCGGCCTGCTTCTGAATGGCTTCCACGACCTTGGGATGGCAGTGCCCGGTTGAGCACACCGCAATCCCCGCGGCGAAGTCCAGAAAGGTATTCCCGTCCACGTCTTCGATCAGCGCACCGCGTCCGCGCTTGGCAACGAACGGATAGTCGCGCGTGTACGAGGGAGAAACGAACTTCGCATCAAACGCGACGACGCGGCTGGCATTCGGCCCAGGCAGCGCCGTGATGAGTCTCGGCAGCTTCGATTCCACGGAAACCGGCATTGGCTTTTCTCCTCGACCACTCGTGAGCGCCGCAAGCGCCCGTCTTTCTTGTCGAAATGCACGGCTGGGATGGTCGCGACGCGCGCGCATCGCCGCCGCAGGAACAACCGGCAAGAAAGGGAGGGAACTTAAGCCGCGCCGAAGAGGTTCGGCCTCTGCAGGGCCGGGGGAACGTGGCCGCAGCGGTACGGAACGGGATGGGAAAAATCGCTTACTTGCGCTTCCACCGCACACCGCCTTCTTTGGTGTCTTCTAGAATTATACCACGCTCGGCGAGTTCTTTGCGGATGCGGTCCGCGGCAGCAAAGTCGCGCCGCTTGCGTGCATCGTTCCGCCGCGCAATCATCGCCTCGATTTCCGCGTCGGAAAGGCCCTGGCCGCCGCCGTACCCCAGCGAGCGCAGTTTTTCCTCGTCGTCGTCGCGCAGCACCGCGAACACTTTATCGAACTTCGCGAGGAACTCTTGCACCGGCGCGGTATCCTCGTGGCGGAATTCCCCTTTGTCCATCGCAATGTTCGTCTCGCGTACCAGGTCAAACACCGCGGCAAGCGCGCGCGCGGTGTTGACGTCGTCCGCCAGGCCTGCTTCAAACTCCTCGTCGGCGCTGCGCACCCGCAAGGCAAACGCGCCCGTTCCGCCCGCGGGGAACTTCCCTTCCGTGAGCCGCGCCGACAGGTTCCGCAGCCGATCCGCCGAACTCGCCGCCTGCTGCAGGCCGTCGAAGGTGAAATTGAACTGCTTGCGATACGGCACGCTGGCCAGCAGAAAACGCACCGTGGAGGGCTTGTATCCCTTCCCGAAAATGTCCCGCAGCGTGAAAAAATTGCCCAGCGACTTGGACATCTTCTCGCCTTCGACCAGCAGGTGTTCGGCGTGCAGCCAGTAGCGCACGAAGGGCTTCCGCGTGGCCGCCTCGCTTTGCGCGATTTCGTTCTCGTGGTGCGGAAAGGCCAGGTCGATTCCCCCGGTATGAATATCCAGCGTCTCGCCGAGATACTTCATGGCCATCGCCGAGCACTCGATGTGCCAGCCCGGACGTCCCGGCCCGATCCGTGTCTCCCAGAAATGCTCGCCGGGCTTGGGCGCCTTCCACAACGCGAAGTCCCGCGCGCTCTCCTTTTCGTAGCGGTCCACGTCCACCCGCGCGCCGGCCTGCATTCCGCTCACGTCGATCTTCGAAAGTCTCCCGTAGGCTGGAAACTTCGCGATGCGGAAATAAATCGAGCCTTCGCTGTTGTAAGTGTATGTGTTCGCCTGCAGCCGCTCGATGAGCGCGACCATGTCTTCGATATGATCCGTCGCGCGCACGTAGTGTTCCGGCGGCTCGATGCTCAACGCGCGGCAATCCTCGAAAAATGCCTGCGCATATTTTTCTGTGTACTCACGGATGCTCTTCCCGGCTGCGGCGGCGTTGGCGATGATGCGGTCGTCCACGTCGGTCAGGTTCATGACCTGGTTCATGCGGTAGCCGCGCAGCTCGAGGAAGCGCCGCAGCACATCTTGAAAGACAAACGTGCGGAAGTTGCCGATGTGCGCGTAGTCGTATACCGTCGGGCCGCACGTGTACATCCGCACTTCGCCCGCGTGCAGGGGCGTGAACGGTTCGATGGTTCCGCTCAGCGTATTGTGGAGCTGGATTTCCGGCATAGGTTCCGAAGCAACGCTCTGTTTCGGCGAACGCAAGATTGTATCCGACGCCTTCGGGCAGCGCCAAATCGCCCCCGGCGGCTCAGCGGCGCTGCTGCGAGGCACGCGATTGACGCGGCCTCGCTCGCCGATTAAAGTGACTTCTCGCTCAGGAGGCCTCTTCATGCGGCGTTCTTTCCGATGGCTCAGCCTCGCCTTCCTGATGTGTGCCTCGCGCGCTGCCGCACAGGACAAACCGTCCCCGGAAGCGCGCAAGCCGCTGACCGTCGAAGCTGCGCTCCAGTTGCGCTCCCTCGCTGACCTGCAAGCCTCTCCGGATGGAACCCGCGTCGCCTTCACCGTCTCCGAGCCGCCCAGCCCTCGAGGCCGCACCCAGCACATCTGGCTCTTCGACAAATCCACATCCACGGTGCGGCAAATCACCGATTCACTGAAGGTCGAAAACGCGCCCCGCTGGTCGCCTGACGGCAAAACGCTCGCCTTCCTTTCCAGCCGCGAGGACTACACCCAGATTTATCTGCTGCCGATGAATGGTGGCGACGCCACGCCGCTCACCAAGGGCAAGCGCGGCATTGCCGGCTTCGCCTGGGCGCCCAACGGCTTGGAAATCGCCTACTTGGCGGCCGATGCCAAAACCGAAGCCGAGGAGAAAAAGGAAAAAGACAAGAATGACGCCCACGTCGTGGACAAGGAAGACAGGCACAGCCGCTTGTGGCTGCTGAACGTCGCAACTGGGGAAGCGCGGCCGCTCACTCCGGCGGATTGGCGCGTCAGCGAACTCGCTTGGGCTCCGGCCGGCGATCGCATCTTTGTCTCCGCGACGGACAAGCCCGCCTCGGACAAACTCACCAACCGCATCTTTTCCGTGCCAGCGGCAGCCAATGGAACCCCGCGAGAGCTTTGGGCGCCCGCAGGGCCGTTCCACGACCTGCGCGTCTCTCCCGACGGCGCAACGTTGAGCTTCATCGGCACGAGTGATTCCGCGCCGGAAGCGCACGACCTGATGCTTCTTCCGACAGGCGGCGGCCCCCCGCATAACCTTACCGGCGGCACGTTCGACCGCTTCATCGCGCGGCAAGTCTGGTGGGACCACAACCGCCTGATGACGGTGGCCGCCGAAGGATTCCGCCAGGAGTTTGTCCGCTTTTTCACGCAAAGCGCGCAGCGCACCGTCACGATGTTGCCCGTCAATCCCGAATCGTTCGTCTTCACTTCCGGCGACGAGATCGTTTTTGTGGGCCGCACGGCAACCGAACCGCCGGAACTGTGGCTCTGGGACATGAAGACCGGCCCGCGCCGCGTTTCGCACATCAACGACATCTGGCTCGAATATGCCCTGGTGAAGCCGGAGTTCTACAAATACAGAAGCTTCGACGGACTGGAAGTCGAGGCCGCGCTCCTGCGTTCGGCCGGCGCCGACCCCAAAGCGAAGCTGCCGCTCATTGTCCTTGTGCACGGAGGCCCTACCGGAAACTGGCAGGATTCGATCGAAACCTGGGGCCAACTCCTCGCCGCGCGCGGCTATGCCGTGTTCTATCCCAACATTCGCGGCTCAATCGGCTATGGAGAAAGCTTCGTCGAAGCGAATCGCGCCGACTGGGGCGGCGGCGATTACAAAGACATCGTGGCCGGCGTGCAGGACCTGATCGCCCGCGGCATCGCCGACTCCGGCCGCGTCGGCATCGGCGGCTGGTCCTACGGCGGCTACATGGCCGGATGGGCTATCACCCAGCCTGCTCCTTTCCAGTGGAAAGCCGCCGTTTCTGGCGCGGGCATGGCCAACCTCGTTTCCGAATTCGGCACCGAGGATTTTCCGGCCTACGACGAATGGTTCTTCGGTGTGCCCTACGAAAGACCCGAGGGGTTCCTTAACAGCTCGCCCTTCCTGCACTTGAAAAACGCACGTACGCCCACCTTGATTCTCCAGGGCTCGAACGACACCGTGGACCCGCCCGGGCAGAGCCAGGAACTCTACCGCGGGCTGAAGCACTACGGGGTGGAAGCGGAACTGGTGCTGTACCCGCGCGAGGGCCACGGCTTCGTCGAGCAGAAGCACCTGGTGGACCGCCTCAACCGCATACTCGATT
>DASPOW010000089.1:0-2612 GCA_035625855.1 Candidatus Methylomirabilota bacterium
GCCGGTGGGAATGCCGCGCTCGCGGGCCCATTTTCTGGCGGCCGCGAACAAGGCGCGGTAGCGGGGCTTGGTCCACGGCTCGACGGCGCCTTCGTCGAGGGACTTGCCGGCGTCGGGGACGACCAGGTTCAAATCGAAGTCAATCGTGTTGCCGAATCCCTGGCAGCGGGGGCAGGCACCATAGGGATTGTTGAAGGAAAAAAGGCGCGGCTCCGGCTCCTGGTAAAGGATTCCGCAGTGCTTGCATTCGAAGCGCTCGTTGAAGACCAAGCGCTCGGCGGCGTTCAGCGAAGCGTCGGGCACGAATTCGAGAATGGCTTCGCCGTCGCCTTCGCGGTAACAGATTTCGATAGAGTCCACGAGGCGCGAGCGGGCGTCGGGGTTGACGCTGAGACGGTCCACGAGGGCGTAAACGGGTTTGGAGAAATCGACGTCGAGCAGGGTCTCCGGGGTCACAAATTCATGGACCCGGCCATCCTGGAATACGCGGTTGAACCCGCGTTTCTGCAAGTCAAGCAGGGCCTGACGCACGGCCTCCTGCGCAGGGCCCCTGGTTTCCGGAGTTGCCGCCTTTTTCTTCCCATAGACCCTCGGCGACGCAGGCGCGGGCGCGGCAAAGCACATGCGATACATCACGTAGAAACGGCGGCCCGGCGCCAAGGCAAGCACGCGGCCGGCGATGCTGTCCGGCGAATCCTTGCGCACTTCCTGGCCACACTTTGTGCAATAAGTGGCGCCACAGCGGGCGTAAATCAAACGCAGGTAGTCGTAGATTTCCGTGGCGGTGGCGACGGTGGAGCGCGGGTTGCGAGTGGTGGTCTTCTGCCGAATGGCAACGGCGGGCGCGATCCCGGAGATTTCCTCTACCTCGGGTTTTTCCATACGCTCCAGGAACTGCCGCGCGTAGGCGGAAAGGGACTCGACGTAGCGGCGCTGGCCTTCGGCGTAGATGGTGTCAAACGCCAAGCTGGACTTGCCAGAGCCGGAGACGCCGGTCACAACGGTGATGGCGTTGTGAGGTATCTCGACGCTGATGTGTTTCAGGTTGTGGGTGCGTGCGCCGCGGATGCGCAGGACATCCTGTTCGGTCTGTACGGCGATGGTTTCGCGAGTGGCCAAGGTAAGCGAGTCCGAACAGAGCGCTTCGAGCGCGCGGTCCAAACCCCTCATTATACGGCGGCGGTCAAATCCAGCCAATCGGGCCGGAAGGCGGTCCAGGGGGTGAGCCGGCGCCCCAACATTTTCGCGAAGACGGTGCTGATGCAGGACAGGGGAAGCGCGCTACTCATTCCTCATGGAGCGGAAGTAGGCGTGGACCTGCTGGCGCGGGCTGGTTTCCGAGGACGCCAGAATCAGCCCCGTCCTGGTTTCATACGAGACGACGTACTCGACCCCGGTCTGGGGGTTCTGGTAGGCAAGCATCGTCGAGTCCCAGGTCTTTCCGGCGTAGGTGTAGGGGCCCTGGCCGACGACGCGAAAGGGTTCACCGAAGGGGCCTTTGACCGAGTCGGCAGCGCGATTGGGATCCACCCAGAACTTTCCGTGGAATTGGGTCTCGTCCATAACGCAATTCGAGCTGGCATCGCAGCTCCACGCGTGGTCCGCGCTGAGAGGCGCGCCGACGTTCTGGAAATGCGTTGTGGCGGTGACCCGGCCCTCGGAGACCGAGGTGACCCGGGTGGTCATCAGAATCTGCACCGGCTGGTCGAAACGCCCGCGGGGCGTGACGAACGCCGAAACCGCATCGTAGGTGAGCACCAGACCGGGCTTGACCCAGGCCGGAATCACCGGTCCGTTCTGCGCGCTTACGGCGGCGCCGAAGAGAGCAACCGCGACGGTTCCCGCAACTGCCATCCCTTTCATCGAACTTCTCCTTGCAGGCGGCCGAAACTTCGGAGCGCGCGCCCCTTACGGCCACCGCGCAGAGCATACCACCGGGGCGATGCAAGCGAGCAGCCGCGAGCCAGAACAATGAACGGCGAGTGGACCGCGAGTCTCAGGGGAACTGGTTGCGAAAGACGGCCTTGATGTGCTGCAGGCGCGCCTCGAGGCGCCTGGCCTCGTCGGTGAGACCGAGTTCGTTCGCGGCGTTGATGGCTGCGTAGAAGGCTTCCTTGGCGTTGTTGTAGCACGCGGTCGCCGCGGAGGGCGAGTGCGCCTTTTCGTACATGTCGTCGTACGCCTGCTCGCCCAGCGTCCTGGAGTTCTCCAGATGGGCCGTCTTCTTGGCGCGCTCTTCTTCGGTCATGGCTGGACCCACTTCTTCGCCTCCGACCGGAAAGCCTTGGCGCGAGGTTGCCTCGAACTAGCGCTCAACCTCGAGCGTAATCTGCCCGACACCGCCCTGCACGTTCAGGTCAATCGTCACGGGAGACTTCCCGTAGGCGTCGTTGACGTATTCGCCCCCATCGTGGCGGAGGCCGCTGACGTCAATCGAGCCGATTCCGCCGTGCGCGTCGGCGCGCACGCCCACGTCCTTCGGCAGACGAATCCTCGCCTGACCGACACCGCCGTGAATGACGACGGTCATGTTTTCCTTGCGCGGGCCAGTCAAGTCCAGGTCGAGTTGCCCGGCGCCCATGTTGACTTCCAGGCGCGTCAACGGGACGTCG
>DASPOW010000090.1:0-2771 GCA_035625855.1 Candidatus Methylomirabilota bacterium
GTGAAGTCCGGCGAGCCGACGCCCATCCATAGCGTGACAAAAGCGATCACCGCGAGGACCCACTTCTCACGCCGCGAAAGGTCCGGGAGAGACTTGTTCTTTTCGTTCGTGACTTCACCGAAGAACACCCGCTGGTAAGACCAAAGCAGGTACGCAGCGGAAAGAATCACGCCAACAGCAGCCCAGGCAGCCCAATTCGCGTGAACCTGGAACGTGCCGAGCAGCACCAGAAACTCCCCGACGAAACCGTTGAGAATCGGCAATCCCAGAGAGGACAGCGCCACAAAAAGAAAAAACGCCGCGAGGCGCGGCATGGGCGTGGCAAGGCCGCCGAACTCCGAAATCTCGAAGCTGTGGCGACGCTCGTACAGCATTCCAACCAGCAGAAAGAGCGCCCCGGTCGAGACGCCATGGTTCAGCATCTGGAAAACGGCGCCCTGCAGGGAGATCGCGTGAAAGGCAAAAATCCCGAGGACGACAAAACCAAGGTGGCTTACGCTGGAGTAGGCGACGAGTTTCTTGAGGTTCGGCTGCACGAGCGCCACGAGCGCTCCGTAAACAATGCCGATGATCGCCAGTGCCGCGACCCAGGGTGCCGCCCTCCGCGAAGCATCCGGAAACAGCGGAAGGCAGAACCGAATCATGCCGTAGGTGCCCATCTTCAACAGCACGCCGGCGAGCAGGATAGAGCCCGCTGTGGGCGCCTCGACGTGCGCATCCGGAAGCCAGGTGTGCAATGGAAACAGCGGCACCTTGATCGCAAACGCCAGAAAGAAAGCTGCGAAGAGAAGAAACTCCTCGCCGCTCGATAATACGAGGTAGCCGCTTTGCAGTTTTGCCTGCAGCGTCGGCAAGTCGAATGTCCCGCCGATGGTGTAAAGCCACACGATGCCTACCAGCATGAGAATGGAGCCCGCCATCGTAAACAGCACGAACTTTACGGCTGCGTAGATGCGCCGCTCATGTCCCCAAATGCCGATGAGGAAGTACATGGGGAGAAGCATGACTTCCCAGAACAAGAAGAAAAGAAACAGGTCCAGCGAGAGAAAGACACCGACCACCCCCGTTTCAAGCATCAGCAGCACCACGAAGAATTCCTTGACGCGGCGCCTGATGCTTGTCCAGGAGGCAACGATGGAAATCGGAACGAGGAATGTGGTCAAAATGACCAGGAACAGGCTGATGCCGTCCGCTCCGAGATGGTAGTTGATGGGTGGAGAGGCGATCCAGGGGTGGAATTCCTCGAGCTGGTAGCCTCCCACGCCGATACGAATGAACGGGACCATCCACAGCGAGAAGCCGAACTCGATCACAGACACAAGGAGCGCAACTCGGCGGATCCAGGCGTGATCGTCGCTGCGCAGTAGCAGCAGCGCGAGTGCTCCCATCGTCGGAAGGAACGTCACGATTGTCAGGAGATGTCCCGCCGCAACGTTCATCGGAGCACCTGCGCTCCCCCTGCCGATGCGCCGAGGTGCGGCCAAACGAGTACGGCGAACAGCACGAGCAGAGCGCCGATTACGACCCATACGGCGTAGCTCCGCGTGTTGCCGGATTGCACGCGGCGTAGGCGGTCCCCCATGAAAACGGCGCCGCGCGCGATCCCGTTCACGGTCCCGTCGATTCCACGGGCGTCCACGTTCTGCCAAAGCACGCGCGTCGAGATCCAAAGCAGCGGGCGCACGATGACGGCAGAGTAGATTTCGTCCACGTAGTACTTGTTAAGAAGCGTCGTGTAGGCGCCCTTGGCGGCCGCCGCGATCTTCCCAGGCAGCTCTGGCCGGCGGACGTAAAGCCACCAGGCAAGGAGAAATCCCGCTAAAGCGATGAACACCGCTACTGAAGCGAGCTGGATCATCAGCGTGTGCGCGGAGGCCGCCTCCGCGCCGCTCACGGCAGTCTCGCGCGCGGCCAATGCCGGGCCCAGAAAGCGGTCAAAGTGGTTCTCCCCGCCAAAGAACTCCGGCGCAGCCATCCATCCGCCGCCAATCGAGAGAAGCGCCAGTATCACGAGCGGAACGAGCATGCTCTTCGGCGATTCGTGCACATGAACTTCGTGCTCATCGAATCGCGGCTTCCCGTGAAACGCCAGAAAGACCAGGCGAAACATGTAGAACGCCGTGAGAAGGGCCGTAAACAGGCCGAAGGCGTACAGCACGGCGCCCCCGCGCTTGCTCGAAGCCGCGGCAAGCAGGATAGCGTCCTTGCTGAAAAAGCCCGAAAAGCCGGGTGCTCCGGCGATAGCGAACGTCGCCATGAGCATTGTCAACCACGTCCAGCGAATCTTCGACGCAAGGCCGCCCATGCGGCGAAGATCCTGCTCGCCGCCCATGGCATGAATGACGCTGCCGGCGCTAAGGAAAAGTAGGGCCTTGAAGAAAGCGTGGGTCATCAGGTGAAAAATCCCTGCCGTGAATGCTCCGACGCCGCAAGCCAGAAACATGTAGCCCAGCTGGCTGACGGTCGAATAGGCAAGCACCTTCTTGATGTCGTTCTGCACCAGCCCGATGGTGGCCGCAAAAAACGCCGTCGCACAGCCGACGACGGCGACCACCAGCATTGCCGTCGGCGAATGTGAGAATAGTACGTGCGAGCGCGCCACGACATAAACACCGGCCGTGACCATTGTGGCGGCGTGAATCAGCGCACTGACGGGAGTCGGCCCTTCCATTGCGTCCGGCAGCCACACATAGAGCGGGAGCTGGGCGGACTTTCCTATCGCGCCCGTAAACAGGAGCAGGCAGGCCACCGTGATCGTGCCGAACCGGCCG
>DASPOW010000091.1:0-3521 GCA_035625855.1 Candidatus Methylomirabilota bacterium
CTACGTTGAGTACAGCGCGCAGCTCACCGCGGCGCTGCCCGCGATTCCCGGCGACCTGGTGCTTCGCGTTTATGCCGACGGCACGCCAACGAGCGGCGGCGCCTTCTACGTGGACTGCATCGAGATTGCTCCCACAGCCGAACCGGTGAACGTTTCCGTGGTCCGCGCCAGCCGCGCCGAGGACCCGGAAAGCTACGATGGCGTCGAAGGTTTCCTCAGCGTGGCGGAAAACGACGGCCAGGCGGTGCGCGCGGCGTTCAAGCTGCGCGAACGGCTCTACTTCGTGAAGGAGCATTCGCTCTACGCCACCCAGGACGACGGCACCAACGAGCCGTCGCTGTGGAGCATCGCCGAAGTTTCGCGCAAGGTGGGCACGCCGTCGGTGCGCGGCGTGGCCACCGGAGAAGACTGGGTGGTCATCGCGCATCGCTCCGGGTTGTATCTTTTTGCCGGCGGCGAGCCGGTGAAAATCTCCCAGGAGATTCAGCCGCTGTGGAACACCATCAACTGGCAATTCGGCCACACGCTGTGGGTCGCCGTGGATCCCAAGGAGCGCCGCATCCTGGTGGGCGCGCCGTTCGGCGCGGCCACTTCGCCGAACCGCGTGCTGCTGCTCGACTACCGCGACCTGGACACCGCTGCCGACATCGTCTCGCAGCCGCCGATCCATGTAAGCTACGCCGGCCGCAAGACGGCCATGGACAAGACGCGCAAGTGGTCGCCGTGGAGCATCGCCGCGAACTCCTGCGCCATCCTCGAGCGGCCGGACGGCACCGCCGCCGTCGCCTTCGGCGGGGGAGTGCCCGGCGTTGGTGGCGGGGGCGCGACGGGGAAAATCTATCAGCTCAGCGCGGCGCAGCTCTCCGACGACGGCGCGGCGATTCCCAGCTACTACACCACGCACTTTTTCCCGGAGCGCGCCGTCGAGCAGGCGCTCGACCTGGGCGCACACCGCAAGCTGTTTTCCTATTTGACGATGTTCGTCGAGGGCGCGGGCCTGCTTTCGCTCACCGCGTTTCCCAATTCGCAGAGCAATCCGCAGGCGCAGCAGCCGCTGGCGCTGAGCTCCCCGGCGCTGAAGGATATCGAGCTGCCCATCAACGTGCTGGGCGAGCGCGTCGCGTTTCAGGTGAGCACCAACGCCCCGGGCGCATGGTTCAGCCTGCAGAAGTTCACGCCGTCTGTGCGCGTCGATCCCTGGTCCCCCGTCCGCGGAATCAACTGAGCCATGCTGACGATTGCACAGCTCGCGCCGCTGAAAGACCGCGACCCGTACCTCTACGAGACGCTTACAAAAATCGTCTCCGCGGTCAACACCACCGGCCAGCGCGCCGGAGTGGACCCGGCCAAGGCCGTTTCCACGCCCGCGCCGATTGCCGCCTTCAACGTGCAGGCCTCCAACGGCTGGTTCGATCTTGCGATCAACGATCCCTCGGACTCGCGCGCCGGACTTTTTTATTTCGCGGAGTCGGACACGAGCCCGGCGTTTCCCGCGCCGCGCGTTTATTTTCTCGGCGCTTCGCGGAATCTCTACGTGCAGCTCGGCAACCAGACGCTCTACTGGCGCGCCTACTCGCAGTACATCGGGTCGAATCCTTCGACTCCGGTGACGCATGGGAATCCGCCAATCGCCGTGGTGGGCGGCGGGGCGTCAGGGCCCGCGCCGCTGCCCTCGAGCGGCAGCGGCGTGCTGCCGCCCGGCGTGGTGCGCGGCGGCAACGGCTTCGGCAAAATCGGCGCGCCCGCCGCCGGCGGCGCGCGCTCCAGTTCCACGCTTCTGTAGTTTGGTTGAGCCGCTTACTCTCTTCGCAGCGCTTCCGCGGGGTCAACCCTGGCGGCTCTCCGCGAGGGCAGATAGCTTGCCAGCAGGGCAGTGGCCGCCAGGGCCGCGGATACGACGGCATAGGTGGGCAGATCCACGGGCTTGATTCCAAACAGGAGTGACGAGAGGAATCTCATGGAGAGAAACGCCGCCACAAGCCCGAAAACGAGGCCAACACCGGACAGCAGCAGGCCGTGGCGGACGAACAAGCCGGTCACCTCGCCTTGCTGCGCGCCGAGCGCCATGCGGATGCCGATCTCCCGCGTGCGTTGCGAAACGGAATAGGCAACAACGCCGTAGATACCCACCGTGCCCAGCAGCACGGCCATGGCCCCCGCCACGCCCAGCATCAACAGGGTGAAGGAAGTCCGCGCCATGGAAGCCTTGTAGAAGTACTCCGCGGTGCGTACATCGGCCAGCGGAAGACTGGGATCCACGGACCACACGGCCTGGCGGACGTCGCGCATCAGGTTTTCGCTCCCGGCGCGGGGCGTGCGCAGCGCGACGCTCAGGCTATGGTTGGCGAACACCTTGTCCCCGTCAAAATTCGCCATGTAGATCGGCCAGTAGACGGTCTTGGTCGCTTCCTTGTTGACCCCGTCGTGGTGAACGTTGCCTGCCACGCCGACGATCTCCCGCCAATCGTCGGTGCTGGCCACGCGAATGCGCTTGCCCAGCGCCGCGGACGGGCTTTGCCACATCTCGCGCGCCACATTTTCGGATACCAGCGCGACCGGCCCCTTGTTGTAGACGTCCGTCCAGGTGAGGTCGCGCCCCGCCACCAGGGGAGTGCCCATGGTCTCCAGGAAACCCGGTGAAATCCAGTCGAAGCGGCGAATCGGGGGCATCTCTCCGGGGCGGTAATTCTTGTCTTGAGCAAAAATCGGATCGAGACTCTGGTTGCCGTCCATGGGAATGCTCGAGGACAAACCCGCGCGCAGCACCCCCGGCACCGCCGCGACCTTGTTCAGAATCTCTTCGAACCGGCGCACCACGCGCTCGTCCTCGGGAATCTCCGCCCTGGGAATGGACAGCACGAACGTCTGCAGCTCTTCCGGCCGGCTGAATCCGGGGTCCACGCGGGTCAGCGCCACGAAGGTCCGCGCCATGAGCCCGGAACAAATCAGCAGAACCAGCGCCAGCGCCACCTGCACCACCACCAGCACGCTGCGCGCGCGATGCTGTTCGCGGCTCTGGCTCAGACTCCGCGCGCCTTCGCGCAACCCGGTCCCGATGTGTATCCCGGCGTACTTGAAGACCGGGATGATGCCGAAAAGCACGCTGGCCACGAGCGCCACGCTCAGGTTGAACGCAAGCACCCACCCATCCATGCCGATCGCGTTCACGCGCGGCAGGCCCCCGGGAGCCGCTGACACCAGGGCGCGCAGCGCGACGAAGGCCAGGCCGAGCCCGACCAAACTGCCCATCACCCCGAGGACCACGCTCTCGAACAGCAGCTCCGAAGCGATGCGGCCCCAGCCCGCGCCCAGCGCGGCGCGCACCGCCAGCTCCTGCCGGCGGCTTTCCGCCCGCACCAACACCAGGTTGGCCACGTTGGCGCACGCGATGAGCAGCACCAGCCCGATCGAGCCCATGAGCACCCACAGCACTTTGCCCACGTCGCCCACCACGCGGCTTTTCAAGAAAGTGACATTCGGCCCGATGTGCGCGTCTTGAAACAGCTTCAGGCTGTACCCCG
>DASPOW010000092.1:0-8393 GCA_035625855.1 Candidatus Methylomirabilota bacterium
CTAGAGTTGGACGCCTGCGCTTCCGCCCGCGCTCCGGAGGCAGGCCCCAGGGACTTCAAGTAGCTCACGATTTGCCAGCGCTGAGGTTCGGGAAGTTTCGACCAGACCGGCATCCGGTGACGCACGACCCCGTTGGTCATCAGCCAGAAGAGCGTCCCCGGAGTCGCCTCCTGCACTTCCGTCGCGCGCAGGCTGGGGCCCTTCCGTGTTCCCAGCGCGCCGCGGCCGTGGCATTCCATGCAGTGCCGCTCAAAGAGTTTTTCGCCGGCGATGGGAGCTTCCGGATCATCGCTGAGAGGATTGGCGCGGTCGCGGGCCTTTTCTGGAACCCGGCGCAGCTCCGCATAGGGGTCTGTTTTACTCTTGGCGGTTTGCTGCTGCGCGCGGGCCAGCCCGACCGTGGCGACCGTCAGCAGGGCGGCGATTGTTAGTCCTTTTTTCATGACCGGCCTCCAAACAAGCGCCGCAGCGCGCTGCCGAACCCTGCGAACTCGCGCGAAATCCCCCAGCGCAGCAGGAAGCGGTGACTGTTGTCGTTGAGGCCGAAACCCGGCGAAATGCGGAAGGTGAACCCGCTGGGGTGATTCCACGCCATCACGGGAGCCAGGTAGTGCGACGTCTCCTGCAGGCCGAAGCGGTAGCGGTCCCCCAGGCCGCCGTACATCTCGACCCCGGCCACAAAGTTCTCCGCGCAGAAACTGCACTTTCGCGCCGAGGCTTTCAGCGCGAGCGGCCGGCTGATTCCCCACGCGTAACCGAACTCCCACGGCTCGTTTGAGAGGTTCTTCACGAACAGCAGGTTCTCAGAGACGTTCCATCCCTTGAAGCTGCTCGAAAGAATCAGCTTCAATTCCAATTCTCGTTGCTGCTCGGACCGTCCCTCGGCATTCGACGAAGCAAAGTCGGTCTCGACGTCGTGGCCTTCCACTTCTTTCAGGATTTTGTCCGCTCCGTTGACGTTCTCGAACTCCACGTACAGCAGCGGATTGATCCAGTGCTCGCGCTTCAGCGGGCGAAAACGGTTCTCCCAGCGGAAGCCGGTAAAGACCGTACTGTCGTGAAAGGTCGTCTGGCCGTCGAGATAGAACTCCGTTGTCCACCACCCCGTCACCCCGTATTCGAGTTCCGACCAGTAGGCAAGCGTGCGATTGCCACCGCGCTGCGTGGCAAACGTGGAGTTCGCCGCGACCTCGAGATTGTCCGGCTCCTCAAGGTAGTGGGTGTAGGTGACAAAGTAGGGAGCCTCCTGCCCCGGGGCGTGGCTCGGGGCGAGAAGGCAGAGGGCCGTACAGAGCAGAACAGGAATCCATCGGATCAGGATATAAGACCTCACGAGTCCTCTTTGCAAATGATTTGCAACTAGGTCGTGAGCCTACCACGGCCTTCGTCTACATGCAAATGATTTTCATCTGATGGCTCCCTCTTGACCCTGCCCTCTCCAGTCACCCATTCTTCCGCCTGGGCCTGCATCGCCCTCAATGAGTTCCCGGACATGCGCTCCAGCCTAAAGGTTTTGCTTCTGCGGATTGTGGACGAGGGCTACGCAAGGAAAACGTGGCACGGACCGAACCTGCGGCAGTCCCTGCGGGGCGTCACCGCGAAGCAGGCGGCATGGCGCCCGGGCTTCGGCCGCCATAACATCTGGGAGCTGACCCTCCATGCCGCGTATTGGAAGTATGCCGTGCGCCGCCGGATCGAAGGAGGCAAGCGGGGGTTGTTCGCGCTCGGGGGAAGCAATTTCTTTGCCCGGCCGCAGAAGGGCGGTCTCAACGAAGCCGCCTGGCGAGCGGACAAGGAACTGCTTGAGAAAGAGCACCGCGCGCTGCGTGCGGCCATTGAGAGGGCGTTCCGCACCGGCCGGGCACAACGGTTCATGAACCAGATTTGCGGCATTGCCTTTCACGACGTGTACCACGCGGGACAGATCCGGCTCCTGCGCCGCTTGCAGGAGAAAAGCAAATGAACTAAAGCTCCGAGAGGAGACTGCGCACAAGGCGCGAGGGATCAGCGCTTTCCTGGAACAGCCTGATGGCGGCGATGCCTGCAGCGCCCACGGCGAAGCATTGCCGCGCGTTTGCCGCGGTGATTCCGCCGATGGCCAGGACCGGGATTCGCACGCGGCGGCAAACCTCAGCCAGCCGCTCCATCCCCTGCGGCGCTCCGTAGATCCGCTTCGATGGTGTTTCAAAGACCGGTCCGAAAAAGACGTAGGCAGCGCCGGCCAGCTCGGCTGCGCGAGCAGCGTCCAGCGAGTGGGTTGACACCCCGACGAGCAAACTCTCCGGCCCAGGTCCGGGACTTTTCCTTTCCCGGAGAAGGGCAACGACTCCGGCCGGAGGCAGCGACATCTCGCCCAGGTGGATTCCATCCGCGCCGGCGCTCAGGACGACGTCAAGACGATCGTTGACTACGATGCGAGCGGAGGGCGGACACTGCCTCCGCGCCGCGCGCACCAGTGTTGCGAGCCGCGCCGCCGGCAAGTCCTTCTCACGAATCTGAATCCACTGCACGCCCGCGGCGGCCACCCGTTCGATCACGTCGAGAAGCCCTCGCTCGCCTTCGGCTGCCGCCATCTGCGGCGCGCCGGCCAGGGCGCGGAGATCCGTAACGTAGCAGAGCAGCGGGCTATTGGCTTGAGGCACGCGTCGCCCGAGGACTCCGCCGTATCATCCTGGCGGCCAGCACGATGTCCAGCACACCGATTCCGCTCACCGTGCCGCGCACAAAAAAGTTCAGCATCACGGGGATCAACGACGGATAGTGCAGCAGGAAGTAGTTCTGCTCCCAGAAGGCGGACCACGGGAGATAGAGCAGGACCGCTCCGATCTCGAAACAAATCAACACAACCAGGGCATGCAGGATGCGGTTCATTGCCCGTCTATTTTCCGGGCGCGGGAGCGGGCGGCGTTTTCAGCGGGCGGTCTTTTCGAGGACGGCGATGCGTTCGGCGACGTCGCGATAGTCAATGTTCGCCGCGTAGACCTTGGTGAAACTCTTGAGCGCAGCATCCACGTCACCCGCCGATTCCTGAGCTACGCCCAGATCATACCGCAAGGCGAGCGTGCTTTCGGGGTCGATCCCCGGCGTTTCCAGCGCGCGTTCGTACCAATGCGCGGCGACGCCCGGCTGCCCTTTTTCCATGAACGCCAGACCCAGCAGCGTGCAGCATTGCATGCCGTAGCGGAAGGCGCGCCCGCGGTCCCGGGCCTTGGCCACCTTCTGAAATTCGCTGATGGCTTCCTCGAGTAAACCCATCTCGCGGAACGCGATTCCGAGGTTGTAGTGGGTCTCCAGGTCTTCGTCTTCCCCGCCCATCTCGCCCACTTCGGCGCGAAACTCGTCGAAGACTTCCTTGAGCGGTCCCTCCACGCCTCCGGCCGGCTGCTCGGGTTTCTTTGCTTCCGTCTGCGGCTCTGCCGCGGCTTTCGAGAATTCCGGCGAGAGTTCGCCGATGCCCAGCCCCTCGATTTCGCTGGCGAGCTGCGTCAGGAACTCGTCGGAGGAGATTGCCGGCGCGGAACCTGCCGCAGGCGATTCGAGCGGTCCTTGCTCGTGGGCTGCCACGAGCGGCTCCGGCTCCAGCACCAGGTCGTAGTCCTGGTCTAATTCGAGCACAGGCTCTTCTTCCGTTGGCGCCTGCTCTTGTTTTTGCTCCGAGGCCGCCTCGGATGCGGCGCTCTTCTTCCCGCCGCTGTCCGGCGCAACCAGCAGCTCGGAGAATTCGGCGGAAATTTCCTCCAGCGGGCGAGCTTCGTCCGTCATCGCCGCCTCGGCGGGAACCTCGAACTCCGCGACATCCGATGGCCCGTGCGAAGCCGCCTCTTTCACTGCGGGCTCCGGCTTCTTCTTCGGAGGAGCGGCGGGCACAGCAGACGCAGCCGGCTCGGGCGCAATCTCCGGCGCCGGAGCCTGGGTTTCCTCCAGGAGCGAACTCCATTCGTCCGACAGGTCTACTTCGTGGACCAGGGTTTCCGGAGCCGACGGTTTCGGTTCGGGCTCAGGCATTTCCGGGGCCGGCTCCGCCGCCACCGCCTCCGCTTCAACCGGCGCAGCGGAAGCTTCCACGACCGCGGTGGACGCCGCGGCTTCTTCGGTTGAGGCTTTGATCTCCGCGTCCGACATTCCGGCGGCACGTTGAAACCGCCGCCGCAATTCTCCGAAGCGCTCCGCGGCGCGCTCTTCCCCGCGTTCGCGGTGAATCTGCTCGAGCTGCGCTGCAAGTTCCGCCGTGCGGCGGTCGTCACCCGTGCCCAGGACAAAATCCAGGAGCTTTTCCAGCGTCGGCGTATGCCGCGGCGCGCGGCGCAGCACGGCCTCCAGAAGACCAATGGCCTTCTGCGTCAAACCATAGCTTGCAAAGAGGTCGACGTCGGTGAGGGACTGCGCGATGAAACGCTCGGTCTCGGCGTCGGTTTGATCTTCCGGGCTCGCCACCGGCTGCGCTGCAACCGGTGCGGCTTCCGGCGCTTCCGGACGAACTCGGGCAGGCTCGGCCTTGGGCAGCTCCGGCGTGAGTGCTTCCACGACCGCGGCCTGTGTCGGCTCGGGTGTGGCAAGCAAGCCCATCTTGCCGAGAACGCCGTTCAGCTTGCGCTTGGCGGCTTCGTTCTCCGGCGAGCGGTCCACGAGCTGCTCGAAGACTTCCTTGGCGCGCTCCAGGTTGCCCTTCTCAACCAGCGCGTCGCCAAGCTGCGTGAGCGCATCGGGCAGCCGGAAGGAATCGCTGGCGCGGCCATAGGCGTCCACCAGCCATTCGAGCGGCTCGACCCGGCCGGGAAGCTTGGCCACCAGGTCGTTCAGCAAACGCGAGACGCCGTCGTGGTCCCCGGCATCCAGCATGGGAACATAAATCTTGCCGATCACGGACTGCGCGGCTTCCGCCTGGCCCCCGGCAAGCAGCGCCTCGACCACTTTATGGGCCGGGCCGTAATTCTTGGCGTCGGCGTCCGAAACGCGAAGGGCCAGGGCGATGGCATCGTTCCAGCGCGAATTCTTCAGGTAAAGATCGAGCAGCAACTCGGCCTGCTCTCCGCCTTTTTCGAGGTTGGCCACGCCCTCGAGCTGCTGGGCCGCCTCCGGAAACTTGTTCTGCGCCGCCAGGATCCGTGCTTTGACCGTGACTGCCCCCGCGTGGTGCACGTCTATCTTGAGCGCTTTCTCCGTGAGTTTTTCCGCTTCCGCCTGGTCGCCCCGCGCGAGCAGTCGCTGCGCCGCGTCGACATAGGTCTCGACGGCTTCCTTGGGCTGCCCCATGGCGCTGCACAGGTCCGCGAGACGCGTCTGGATGCGAAGGTTGTCCGGCTCCGCGGCGAGGAGCTTTTTCAACAGGGCCACGGCCTCGGACTGGCGCTGGTTTTTCAGGTGGAGTTCCGCAAGCTGCAGGAAGAGCGGCCGGGCTTCGCTGATGACTCCCTGCTGCACGTAAAGGTCGGCGAGCTTTTCGAGCGGACGGATTTCCTCGGGCGCGAGTTTGGCAATGCGCTTGTAAACGGCGATGGCCTTGGTCAAGAAGCCGTCGCCGACAAAAATCTGCGCAAGGCGCTCAAAGTAGTCGATGGCCTGGAACGTTTCGCCCTGGCGGATGTACAGCTCGCCTACGGTCATCAGGGTGACCTGGTCGCGCGGTTCGTGCTTCAGGATTTGCTGGTATTCGCCGATGGCCTGGGCGACTTTGCCCTGGTTGAGGAGCTTCTGCGCTGTTTCGACGTGCTTGCTCTTGTTATAGGCCATGCGCAAACCTGTACCGCTGGCGGCATCGGCCTGTTCTGAGGAATTGCCTTCCCCCCTGCGCGGAGCGTCAGGCCGAATCGTGCTTCTTAACGCTAGCAAGGGGCAAAAAGCGGAGTCAACGCAGCCTGCGGGGGTTGTGAGCAGGCAGTTATCCCCTGCCGCGGCCCCCGCGCGGGGGAGTCCCCGCGGCTCTGTCGGGTTCCGCTGGCGGCGCGTTGCCTTGGGAGTAGATTTTGCCCGCATCCGGAAGCGAGCCGGAGGCGCTCCGAACTTTCGCTTGAACGCCCATTTACCGCCGCAGCGTCTCCACAAAGAGGGCTTCCTACGAAGCCCGGCCGTAACGCCCGGGACCAAACTGTTCTCTAACTGGGAAGGAGGAAAGCGAACATGACCGAAACCGCCCGCCTCAAGTATCTGCGCATCGCCTTGATTCTGGTGGGTCTCATTTTCATCGCGGGAATCTACACATTGACCGTCGTTTGGCCGTCCGGCTGGGCCTGGCACCACGGAGGCCAGTCGCACTACTTGCAGATGATTCTCGGCGTTTACGCCACACTGGGCGTGTTTCTCTTGATTGCCAGCCGCAACCCGCTCGAGCACCGGAGTCTCATCTGGTTCACCGTGTGGTCGAGCATCGTGCACGCCGGGATCATGGCAATACAGGCCCTGGTTGATGCCGAGCAGAGAGGACACCTGCTGGGCGACGTTCCGGCGCTCTTGCTTGTGGCAGCCGTCCTCGCGTTTTTGATGCCGCGCGGCGCGGCCGTGCCAAGTACGCGCTCCATGGCCGCGTAGCTTGTCTGAAACTCGGCCGCCGCAAGGGAGGCTCACATTGCGGGCGCCTCCCGCGAGGAGATGCCGGAAGCCTCGCTGATTACCGCCGCCCTGCGTGCGGGAGCATCGGCAACGCACGGGGCCATGGCCCTGAAGTTCCACGAGCAGCCCTAAACTCACCTCCTGCCCCCGAAACTGCAGGAGTCCTGGGAGCGTAGTCCCCTTGAACGGATACCGGCAGTGTGGTGTCTAGACAGGTAGGAGCGGAGGCCGCTTGACCAGGCCGTTTGCAGCAGCCGTTTCGGCGGACCAGAGCTGGCGGGGCGCGGGTCCTGATTTCAACAGGCTCATCGCTGAGAACCAACGCCGCGTTTTGCAGATTGCCTACGGCGTTCTCGGGAACACCGCCGACGCCGAGGAAGTGGCCCAGGAAACCTTTCTCCGCGCGTTTCGCAAATTTCCCTCCCTGCGCGAGCCGGAGCGAGTCAAGGCGTGGCTGAATCGAATCGCTTTCCGGCTCGCCCTCAACCGCCAACGGGCCTCGCGGCGCCGAGCGGTGCGTGACACAACCTGGCACGGCGGCCAGCCGGCGAGTACGGGGGATGAAGCGGCCCGGGCGAACGAGCGCCTGCTCGTCGAGCAACTGCGCGAGCAAATAGCCGCGCTCCCCGAGCGGCTCCGGGACGTCCTGCAACTTTCTCTCGCCGAAGGAATGAGCGCCGGCGAAGTCGGCGCGGCGCTGGGACTGCCCGCTGCAACGATTCGCTCGCGCTTGCACTCGGCCAAGAAACTTCTTCTGGAGAGAATGAAATGAGCACCGCTTGCACAGAACAACGAGAACGGCTCTTAGACGCCGCGCTCGGGCAGCAGCCCCCGGTCGAGCTTCTTGCGCATCTTCGAAGTTGCCCCCGGTGTGCGGCGGCCCTTGCTGAACTTCGTGGCCGAAGCGAGCGGTTGAATAGCCTGCTGCCGCTGGTCGCTCGGCACGCGGAGCCGTCTCCGGACTTTCGCGCCCGCGTTCTCTCCGCGGCGGACCGGCGCGGGTCGAAATCTCCGCTTTTTCGCCGCTGGGCTCTTGCGGGCTTCGCCGCCGCTTGCGTTGCGGTTGCGGCGTGGCTGACCTATGCCGAAATTGACGGTCGCCGCGAGGCGCGCGTCGTTCCGGTTGAAAGGATCGCCCACTGGCGCGCGCCGAGCGATGTCTTTCTGGAAGTGGCGGGCGCGCAGAATCTGCGGACGATTCCGCGTCTCGGCCAATCCATCGTAAGTGTTTCCGTGACTCAGACGACAGGAGGATTGAAATGAAGATGCGAACGATGCCGATTTGTGCGCTCTTGATGGTTCTTCCCGGAATGGCGCGTGCCCAACAGCCCGGGTTCGCTCCGGAGCCGAACCCTAATCAGCGGCTCACGCCGCAGGCAATGCCGGCACCGGCCCCGCAACCCGGCGATGATCCCTTCGGCCGGAACTTTTTCCCGCCGGAGCTGGTCATGCAGCATCAGGAAGCCATCGGGCTCACCGCGGAGCAGAAGGAGTACCTGAAGGCCGAGATCCGCCAGGCGCAGGTGAAGTTCACGGAGCTCCAATGGAAGCTTCAGGATGAAGCCGAAAAACTTGTTTCAATCGTCAAGCAGCCGCGCATGGATGAAGGGCAACTCCTGGCGCAACTCGACAGAGTCCTGGCCGCCGAGCGCGATGTGAAGCGCGCGCAAGTAACCCTGGTCGCGCGCATCAAGAACAAGCTCACTCCGGAGCAGCAGGCCAAGCTCGAAGAACTGCGCAGGTCCCCCAGGTAAAATCACTTCGGATGTTTCCTCGTCAGGCGGAAGGCGCTTCCGGACCGAGCGGCAGCGGCGCCTGCGTTGCCGCCTGAGCCCAGCCTCCCGCCT